>JAGWYX010000046.1 GCA_018969165.1 Verrucomicrobiota bacterium | reverse complement strand
CCAGGGCTGGATCGACGTCTTCCGCGAAGTCGAGCGCGGCGCCACCTTCAAGATCTACCTCCCGATCCGGGACCAGGCCGTCGAGTTGCCTGCCGTCGAAAGCACGCCCGACCTGATCCGCGGCGGCAAAGAAACCATTCTCCTGGTCGAGGATGATCCGCTCCTGCGCGCCCTGGCCCAGTCCATCCTGGAACGCTACGGCTACCAGATTCTGCAGGCCGGCTCCGGGACCGAGGCGCTGGCGATCTGGGAAAAGCAGGAGGGCAAGGTCGATCTGCTGCTGACCGACGTGGCGATGCCGGGCGATCTGGGGGGCCAGGACCTGGCCTGGCAACTGCAGGCCAAACGGCCCCAGCTCAAGGTCGTTTTCACCAGCGGCTATAACGTGGACTCGATCCCGCGCGACCTCCCGCTGAAGCCCGGCTTCAACTTCATTCCCAAACCCTATAGCGCCAGCGCCCTGGTCCAGACCGTCCGCAGTTGCCTGGATCAGGAAGGCACCTCCCGACTCCTCAAGTCCCAACTGAAGCTAGCCGCCCCGGCGCGAGGCCTCGAGGCGTGAAACTCGCCGCAAGCAAGTCAAATTCCAGCAAAGTTCTGGCGCAGCAATTTTGGCCCGAGCGCGGCTCGGTGAGCCGCAGCGCGCTCACCCTGCAATTGGGGTTGAAGATGATTCCAGGTCCCGTCCAATTCGCCGCCGCTGCGGGTCGCAGACCCGCGCTCCAAAAGGAGATCGGCTGGTGCTGGAGTCTCTTTCCTCCGCAAGGACCCTCTGGCCGGCGGGCGGTATTCACCCCTTGGCCTCATTCACGGCGGCTTGGGGCTTCATCCAAATTTAAGGTGTTTACCTACCATCGGTTTTTTGGACCGCCGGGCCGCTCTGAGGGAGATTAGCGTAAACACCGGTGCGGCCGGTTGCCCGCAAGACTGAACGCTGGCAGCCGGCAGCAGCGGTCCAACCCCGAATGCCTATGAAGACGATCAGACCTCTCCTGCTGGCCGTGGCGGTCACCAGCCTACTCCTGCCAGCCAGCCGACTCGAGGGCGTCGAGCCCGACCTGGGTCAAAAGCTGGCCACTTTGCAGCAGCAGTATCTCCAGGGCCACCTCAGCGCCTCGGAATACGAACAGCGCAAATCCCACGCCCTCCACCAGCGGCTCGACCAGACCCAGCAGGCCTATAATCGGGGCGACATCAGCCAACTGGAATGCCGCCGCCAGACCGACGCCGCCAACCAGCAATATGCGGCGGCCTTCTCGACCCTGTCTGCCGACCAACCAACGCCAATGCAGGCGGCTTCCGCCCGGCCCCCGGGCGTCATGCCCGAGCAACGGGACCTGTCCGTCCTCAATGCGCAGGCGGTGGACGAGCTGCAGCGGCTTTATTTCCAGGGCCGAATCAGCGCCAGCCAATACGAGCAGATCAAACTCCGCGCCAAGGAACAGGTCGCCGACGAAATCGACCGCCAGTTTTACCAAGGGCGAATCAGCGGCGTCGAAGCCCGGGACCTCCACCGCCGGCTCAACCAGGATTATGCGCGGCTCTACTCTCCGCTGACTCGGCGCGAACTGACTGAGTTGCAGCAATCCTTTCCGCCGTCGTCCGCCTCGACCGAGGAGTCCGTCCCCCAGTCGCGCCTGCTCCAGCCGACCGGCAGCCGCACCGGCCGAGAATATGCGACCTCCGCCGGCAAATCCAAGACCGAGCAATTGGACGAATTGCTCCGGCAGTACCAGCAGGACAAAATCACGCCTCGCCAGTACCAGGAGCAACGCGCCCGTATCCTCGCGCTGCCACAACCGTAAACGCTTCATGCGTTGGCACCCACGTTCACTTCTGGACTGCGCGGTAAAACGATGCCGGCGCGGGTGGACCTTACCTGGCCTGGGGTCCGTGCCGCGTGTCTTTCAGGTTTCTACCCTGCTGTTCATTTCCCGCGCCTGGAGTAAGGTGGCTTTGCTGGCCCACGATGGGTCTTCGTATGTTTCTCCCCGTCGGGGGCCGGCCTTCGCAAGACTCCTGGGATGCTTGGCTTGGCTCCCGGGAGTTCTTTTTTTTCGCTCGCGCCGCCGCCGCCGTTTTGGGGTAGCAAAACCCGCCGTTTCAGGTTTTCACCCCCCTACCGGCTGGCAGGGCTCAGGCTTTAGTATCGGCTCGTGCTTTTGAGAATTGAACCGAGCGCACCCGAGCAAACCTCGGGCAGGAACGACGCTCGTCAGACACAGAATTTCGGCCGCGGCGCACGCGCGGCCGACGGGTTGGATCAGACGGCGGAATTGTCGCCCGTCGGGTCTGGCTCGATCAATCGGGTTAGAGGGTTCGCGGCGGTTTTCATGCGCCTTTCCGCCTCGAGCCTGAGGTCACACCGGCCCTCGGCGCGTTTTACCCAAAACGCGCCGGGGGTCTTCCCCGAGTCCAGCCTTCGCTTCCACGGCCCCCCGCTGCCTATGAACACACTTCCCCTCGCTGATGCAAACTCGAGCGCGCGGGCCCACGCGCCCCGCCGCGCCTCCGCCCTCCTGACGGGCGGGATGATCTGGCTTTCCCTGGTGGCGACGGGCTTTGCCCAGAACAACAGCTCCGCTTCGCCCAACGCCGCCGTGGCCACCGTCGCCCCTCCCCAATTGGCGGCTGACAGCCTCGCCGGTTCGGCCGGGCCTCACTTCCATCTCCACCTCCAGGGCGCGCCCTTCGCACCTTACGTCATCCAGGCCTCGCCGGACTTCACCTTCTGGGTCTCCCTGGTCACCAATCTCGCCGGCGGCGACGGCCGCCTGGATTTCACCGACCCGCAGGCAAGCGGCTTTGAGCACCGTTTTTACCGGGCCATGCGCGGGCCGGTGGCTGGCCTGGAAGGCGGCGTGGCCCTGGGCACTGGCGGCAACCTGATGCCGCTGGATGCCGGCGGGTTCCGCCCCGATCGCATCCTGGTCAAGCCCAAGGCCGGCATTGATCTGGCCGCGGTGAATCTGCTTCTGGGCACCCAGGTGCTCCAGAGCTTCCCCGCCATGGGCAACCTCCAGGTCCTCCAGGTTCCCGCCGGCCAAACCGCCCAGCAACTCATCGCCGCCTACCAGCAGAGCGGCACGGTCGCTTACGCCGAACCCGACTACGCCGTCCAACTCTTGCTGACGCCAAACGACTTTCGCTACTGGGACGGCTCGCTGTGGGCGCTGCATAACACCGGTCAGCTCGGCGGCACCCCGGGGGCCGACATCGACGCGCCGGATGCCTGGGACCTCCAGCATACCGCCACCAATATCATCGTTGCCATCCTGGACACCGGCGTGCGCTACACCCACGAGGATCTCGCCGCCAACATGTGGACTCAACCCGGCGGGACCAATCACGGTATCAACGCCCTGACCGGCAGCAATGATCCCTGGGACGACTTCGGTCACGGCACGCACGTCAGCGGCACCATCGGCGCCGTCGGCAATAACAGCGTCGGCATCGTCGGCGTCGCCTGGACCGCCCAACTCATGGAATGCAAGTTCATCGATTCCCAGGGCAACGGCAGCATCTCCGGCGCGATCACCTGCATCAATTACGCCCGCGATCATGGCGCCAAAATTATCAACGCCAGTTGGGGCACCACTAACTTCAATTCCGCCGCCCTCCACGACGCCATCGCCAATGCCCGCGACGCCGGCATTATCTTCGTCGCCGCCGCGGGCAATTCCCAGGATGACAACGACGGCCCCAACGCCATCTATCCCGCCAGTTATACCGACCTGGATAACGTCATCTCGGTGGCCTCGACCGGGCGTAACGATCAACTCTCGGTCTATTCCAACTATGGCGCCAAGAGCGTGCACCTGGGCGCCCCGGGACAGGATATCTTCTCAACGTATTACCAGAATGATAGCAACTATGTCGCCATGAGCGGCACCTCGATGGCGGCGGCCCACGTCTCCGGCGCCTGCGCCGTGGTCTGGGCCCATTACCCCGATGAAACTTATAAACAAATCATCGCCCGGGTCTTGAATGGAACAGACCCGCTCCCCTCCTTGGCCGGCAAAACCATCACCGGCGGACGGCTTAACCTGTTCAAGGCCCTGTCCGGCTCGACTTCGCCGCCGCCCGCAACGGTGACCGCCGACTTCACCGCCAGCCCGACCTCGGGTACGGCGCCCTTGGCCGTTCAATTCACCGATAAGTCCAACGGCGGCATCACCGCCTGGGACTGGAGCTTCGGCGATGGGTCACCCGACAGCTCGACGCAGAATCCCACCCACACTTACACCAATTCCGGCACCTTCACGGTGACCTTGACCGTCACTGGCAGCGGCGGCGCC
Source organism: Verrucomicrobiota bacterium (assembly GCA_018969165.1). Classification (GTDB taxonomy): domain Bacteria; phylum Verrucomicrobiota; class Verrucomicrobiia; order Limisphaerales; family JAGWYX01; genus JAGWYX01. The sequence goes on along the minus strand of JAGWYX010000046.1, from coordinate 7,028 downwards.
ACCAATAGCAAGAGCGCAACCATCCAGGTCAACAGCACACCACCACCTTCCTCGCCACCCGTGGCCAATTTCACCGCCAACCCGACCTCGGGCACGGCGCCCCTGGCCGTGCAATTCAACGATAAGTCCACCGGCAGCATCACCGCCTGGGACTGGAACTTCGGCGATGGGTCACCCGATAGCTCGACGCAGAACCCCACTCACACTTACACCAATGCCGGCACATTCACGGCAACCTTGACCGTCACTGGCAGCGGCGGAACCACCAACAGCAAGAGCGCAACCATCCAAGTCAATGCCGCCCCACCGCCGCCAGCCTCACCGCCGGTGGCCAAATTCGGAGCTTATCCCATCTCCGGCCAGGCCCCTATGACCGTGAAGTTTTTCGATCAATCCACCGGCAACATCACGGCGTGGGATTGGAATTTTGGCGACAACTCGCCCCACAGTCCAATCCAGAATCCTACGCATACTTATACCAATGCGGGCACGTTTACGGTCACCCTGACCGTCACTGGCAGCGGCGGCGCCACCAACAGCACCAGCGGCACCATCCAGGTTACTAACCCGCCGCCACCGCCGCCACCGCCCGTGGCCAACTTCGCCGCCAGCCCAACCTCCGGCAACGCGCCCCTGACGGTCCAATTCACCGATAAGTCCACCGGCACCGTCAGCGGTTGGGACTGGAACTTCGGCGATGGCTCGGCGCATAGCTCGACCCAGAACCCATCGCATACCTATGCCAGTGCCGGAACCTACACCGTCACCCTGACCGTCTCGGGCGCCGGCGCCAGCAGCACCAAGACCGGCACTATCCAGGTCAACAACGCGCCGCCGCCGCCCACGGTGACGGTCAACACCACCTCGCCGGTGGCTTCGGAGATTGGACCGATTAACGGCCAGTTCACCCTCTCGCGCAGCGGCGATACCAGCACGGCTTTAACCGTCAACTATACCTTGAGTGGCAACGCGGTGAACGGCTCCGACTATCAGCAATTGCCTGCCTCGGTGACCTTCCCCGCGGGAGCCAGCACGGCGACGGTCACGGTAGTCGCGTCGAGTGACGCCCTGATCGAGGCGCCGGAATTGGTGACGCTCAGCTTGAGCAATGATCCGGGTTACCAGGTGGGTTCGCCGAGCGCGGCCACGGTGACGATTCTCAATACCGGTTTGCCGCTCTCCTCGCCCTTGCCTTGATGGGATTAGAATCGAAGATGCATGGCAAAGGTGACATGAAGTCTGAGGCGCGCCCCGCTGGCATCAAACTCTTGTTGCTCAGTCTGAGCGCGGCGGGGTTGACCGGCTGCGCCGCCTTGCTGGTCGGCGGTGCCGTCGCCGCCGGCGCCGCGGCGGGTGTCGGGGCGGCCGCTTATAGCAAAGGCGAACTGCGCGCCACCGAGAATGCGACCTTGGACCAGGCCTGGGCCGCCGTGCCGGCCGCCATGCAGGACTACGGTGTGACCGTCGTGGACAAGGCGCGCGATGAACTCAATGCCACGGTCCAGGGTCAAACGCCGGACAAAACCAAAATCGTCGTTAAACTGAAAAATGCCGGCAAAGGCACCACCGACGTCCGCATCCGGGTCGGCACGTTCGGCAACGAAACGATTTCCCGCCAGATTCTCGAGGCGATGCGCAAGCATTATGGAAGCCCCGCCCACCCGGCCTCGGCTGGGCCGGCAACGCCTCCGCCCGCTGCCGGGGTCGAAGCCGCCGAGCGCTCGCGTCACCCCAGGCCGGATCCCGCGGCATGAAGCCGAGCCTGCATGTCCTGATGATCGAGGATAGCGCCGCCGACGCCGAGATCCTAGAACGGCAACTGGGCCAGGCTGGTTGGACCTGCCATGTCCGCCGGGTAGCCACCAAGGACCAGTTCCTCCGCGAATTGCACCAGCGCGTCCCCGACGTGATCCTGTCCGACCACGGGCTACCCGCGTTTGACGGTTTCACGGCCCTGGCGATCGCCCGCATGCAGTGTCCGGACACCCCGTTCATTTTCGTCACCGGCGCGGCCAAGGAGACCCTGGCCCTCGAGACCCTGCAAAGCGGGGCTGCCGATTACATCCTGAAGCATCGATTGGAGACCCTCGGCTCGGCCGTCCACCGCGCCTTGCGCGAGGCCGAGGAACGGGCCCGGCGTCGGCAGGCCGAGGCCGAGTGCGCGCGGCTGCTCAAGGAGGCGCGGGCCACTCGCGCCAAGTTCGAGGCCATGCGGGCGCTGCTGTTTTGGCCCTGAATCGGGCATTGACGACGCTCGGGGCTCTGGTAGATTGCTCTCGAACATGAAGCGCAGCGGCCAACAGTTCAGCGTCGTTTTCTGGCGGTCTTACTTTACCCGCCGGGGAGACCTGCGCGTTGGGCCGCGTTAATCGAGCCAGTTTTAACCCACGCCGCAGGTCCTCACGCCTGCGGCTCTTTTTTTGTCGAGCCCAGGCGCGCCGCCGGAAAGAAACCATGATCATCGTCCTCAAACCCAACATCACCAAAGACCAGGAAGCCGCCGTGCTCAAAGAAATTCGCCGCCTGAAGTACCGCCCGCACATCATGCGCGGCGTCGCGCGCACGGTCGTCGGCGCCATCGGCGACGAGCAAACCCATCAGACCCTCGAAACCTTGGCGTCCTGGCCCCAGGTCGAGAGCGTCATGCCGGTGCAGAAACGCTACAAACTCGTCAGCCGCGAGGCGCACCGGGCCGATTCCACCGTGCGCGCGGGAAACCAGGTCATTGGCGGTCGCAAATTCCAAGTCATGGCTGGCCCGTGCTCGGTCGAGAGCGAAAAGCAATTGCTGACCACCGCCCACCGGGTCAAGGCCGCCGGCGCCACGATCCTCCGCGGCGGCGCCTTCAAGCCCCGCACCTCGCCCTACGAGTTCCAGGGCCTGGGCGAGGCCGGGCTGAAGCTGCTCGCCCAGGCGCGCGCCGAAACCGGCCTGGCCGTTATCACCGAACTGCTCTCCGAGGACCATGCCGAGATGGTCGCCGAATACACCGACATCATCCAGATCGGCACCCGCAACGCGCAGAACTTCCAACTCCTGATCGCCGCCGCCCGAACCGGCAAACCGATCCTGCTCAAACGCGGCCTGGCCATGCGCATCGAGGAATGGCTCCTGGCCGGCGAATACGTCCTGTCCAACGAGAATCCCAACCTCATGTTCTGCGAACGCGGCATCCGCACCTTCGAGCATTACACCCGCAACACCCTCGACCTCACCGCCGTGCCCATCATTAAACGGGAATCGCACTGCCCCGTCGTCGTGGATCCCAGCCAGGCCGCCGGCCGCGCCGAACTCGTCACCGCCATGTGCAAAGGGGCCGTCGCCATGGGCGCCGACGCCGTGCTGATCGAGGTGCACCCCAACCCGACCGAGGCCTGGAGCGACGGCGCCCAGCAATTGACCCTCGACGGCTTCGCCCAACTCATGCGCGAACTCAAACCATTCATCGCCGCCGCCGGCCGGGAGTAAACCCAGGCAGTGGCCGCCCGCCTCGTGCCCATCCGGCTGCCTTCGGGGTTGCCTCCCGCCCCGACCGCTCGACGTTTGACCTACTCCGGAAATTGCGGCGGCGGGTCCTGACCGAGCGGGGAACCCCACGGACAAAATGTCAAATGTCGAGACCTGACCCCAGGGACCGCCCCCCGTGTTTTGCCCGTTGACGCCCGCGCCGTGATCGGGGACGCTCGCGCGGTCTTATGCGTCCTTTCACCAATCCCAATGCCCAGTGGCGCCCGGCCGTTCTTGGCCAGCGGATCGCCGTCGCACTCTTCAGCCTGGTCCTCAGCACCGCCGCCGCCGATTGGCCCCAATACCGCGGGCCCACGCACGACGGCGTTTGCACCGAGAAGATCCTGACCCAGTGGCCGGCCAACGGCTTGCGCCAGATTTGGAAAGCCCCACTCACCGACGGCTTCAGCTCCTTTGCCGTCGGCCAAGGTCTGGCGGTCACGATGGTCAAACGCAGCGTGGAGGGCGCCGATCGCGAAGTCTGCGTGGCCCTGGACGCCCAGACCGGCCAGGAACGCTGGGCTGTGCCCCTGGGCATCGCCAAATATGAAAAGGGCGGCGATACTGGTACGCCCGCCAATAACGGCGGAGACGGCCCGCGCTCGACTCCGAGCATCGACGGCGGCCGCGTCTATGCGACCACCGCCCAACTCGGTCTCTACTGCCTGGACGCCGCCTCCGGACGCCAGATTTGGTCCCGGGACCTGGTCCGCCAGAATGGGGGCCAGAACATCGGCTGGGAAAATGCCGCGTCGCCGCTCATCGACGGGGACTTGCTCTTCGTGATGGGCGGCGGGGCCGGTCAGGCCCTGCTGGGCATCGACAAGCACGACGGTCACGTCGTGTGGAAAGGCGAAGACGATCCTATTACCCATGCCACCCCGGTCGTGGTCACCCTGCTCGGGGTGCGTCAGGTGATCTTTTTCACCCAAAAGGGCCTGGTCGGCGTCGAGCGCGCGACCGGCCAGGTGCTGTGGCGCTACCGCTTTCCCTATAGCGTTTCCAGCGCCGCCTCGCCCGTGGTCGGCGGCGACATCGTCTATTGCTCGTGCGGCTACGGCGTCGGCGCCGGCGCCGCCCGGATTTCCCGAATCGGCAACCAGTTCACCGCCACCGGACTGTGGCGGTTGCCGGCCAAGACCTTGAACAGCCACTGGAGCACCCCCGTTTACAAAGACGGCTGCCTCTACGGCCTCTTCGGCTTCAAGAAATTCGGCACCTGCCCCTTCCAGTGCGTCGAGCTGGCCACCGGGAGAATCGTCTGGTCCAAAGACGGCTTCGGGCCGGGCGGCTGCGTGCGGGTCGGCGACCAGGTATTGGTGCTCGGCGACGCAGGCGAGTTGGTGTTGACCCAAGCAACACCCCGAGGCTACACGGAACTCGCCCGCACCAAGGCGCTCACCGGCAAATGCTGGAGCACACCGGCGATCAGCAACGGTCACCTCTACATCCGCAGCACCAAGGAAGGCGTTTGCCTGGATATTTCCCCAGGCCGCGTGGCGCACCGTTAGGGTCCGTCAAGAATGGATAGCTTATTTCTTGACGGACCCTTAACGCCGTCCGGCGTCCCGGACGACGCGACCCGGATCGCGCTCGCAATTGGTCTTGCCGTGCACGGACGCTACAGGGACCGGGCCCGGTAGAGACAACCGGGATGATTGGTCCAGCCCGGGTCGCTGAAGTGGTACGAGCCACCGTTTAACGGGGCGGCTCCGACGGGGAACCAGTTCGGATTGGCCAGATTGGTGCAGCCTTCGACCACGACCGTGAGGTTGGTTGCCCACGAAATGGTGAAACCGAAGCCGTCCGTTCCGAGGCCAAAACCGGGAACGGTCGTCAGGACCACCGGATAGGGGAGCTGCCAAACCGCGGTCCGATGGCCGGCGTAGGTGTCCTCCCAACCCACGGTGCCCGCCAGGTAATAAACGGTCTTCTCGCCGCCAGCGGCGAAGGCCGTCTCCTGGACCGCGGGGGCATTGCCACGAAAATAGATTTCGCCCAAACCGTCGCACGGCGAGAAGGCCTCGGCTTCAATGCTGGTCAGGCTCTCCGGAAAGGTGATACTGAGCAACCCGTGGCATTCCGCGAATGCCTGGCTGCCGATCCGGGCAACCCGCTTGCCGAGCACGACCTCGGCGAGGTTGGTGCAGGAGGCGAACGCGTATTCCTCGATGCTGATCACGCTGTCCGGGACGCGGATGCTGGTCAGGCCGGTGCAGCCCAGGAACGCCCCCCATTCGATGCAGGCCAAGCCCCCACCCAGGGTGACATTGGTCAGACCCTCACACCAACTGAAGGCATAGCTACCCAAACGGGTGACGCCGTCGGGGATGCGGATGCTGGTCAGGCCACTGCAGCTCGAAAACGCATCGTAGCCGATGCCGAGCAGGCTCTCCGGGAGGGTCAGCTCGGTCAGATTCGTGCACCTTGCGAACGCCCCGTCGCCCATATTGACGACGTGGTTGCCCATCGTGACGTTGGTCAGGCCACTGCAACCGTAGAACGCGTCGTAACCGATCCGGGTCACACCGTCCGGCAGGATCATGGTGGTGAGGGTCGTGCAGTCCGAAAACGCGGCGTCGGCGATCGTCGTCAGGCCGGGAGGCAGGGCCATGCTGGTCAGATTGACACAGGAGGCGAAGGCGGCGTAACCGAGGCTGGCCAGCCCGTCCGGGAGCGTGACGGAGACCAAACCGGCGCAGTCCTCGAACGCGCTGTCCCCGATGCTCTCGACCCCGTTCGGGATCACCACGCTGCTCAAACCGATGCAGCCGGAAAACGCATCCGCGCCAATCTCACGCACCGGATCCGGCACGGTGTAACCGCCGGTCTTGCCGCCCGGGTAGGCGAGCAGCAGGCTCTGCCCCTGGTCGAACAACACCCCGTCCACACCGCGATACGCCGGGTTGCCCGCCTCGACGGTGATGGCGGTCAAACTGGAGCAATCGGAAAAGACCCGATCCTCGATTCGGGTCACGCTGGCCGGGATGGCAATGAGGGCCAGATTGGTGCAGCCGGAGAAGGCCGCGCTGCCGAGGCCGACGAGCCCGCCGGGAAGACGGACGGCGGTCAGACCAGCGCACCCGGAGAACGCCCAGCCCCCGAGGTTGGTCAGCCCGCTGCCGAGGCTGAGGTTGGTGAGGCCGCTGCAGCCGGAAAACGCCGAGTCGCCAATACTGGTGACGCCCTCCGGGATGACCAGCCGGGTCAGCCCGTCGCACCGCCAGAAGGTCGAATCCCCAATGCTGGTCAGGCCAGTGGGGATCGAGACACCCCCCAGACTGACGCATCGCCAAAACGCGCCGGCACCGAGATTGGTCAGGCCGCGGGGAAGCACGACATTGGTGAGACTGCGGCAGCGTCCGAACGCATAGTCCGCGATCCCAGTGACACTTTCGGGGATGACGACGTTGGTGAGACTGGTGCAATAGCCGAATGCGTTCGTGCCGATCGTCATCACACCCTCGGGAAGCGTGACCCCAGTCAAGTCTGCGCAGTTGGAGAACGCTTCGTCTCCGATC
>JAGWYX010000045.1 GCA_018969165.1 Verrucomicrobiota bacterium | reverse complement strand
CCGGGCGCGCCGCCTGCTGCGCGAGGCCTTTCGGCTCCACCGCCGCGACCTGGACCGACCGATTGAACTGGTCCTGGTCGCACGTTCGCCGATTGTCGGGAAGCGACTCGCGGACGTCGAACGCGATTTCCTGAGGGCGCTGCGCCGGGCCAACCTGCTGCCTCCCGCCACGTGAAGCTCGCTCGTTATCTGGTGCTGGCCGCTATCCGGGTTTACCGCTGGGGGCTCTCGCCAATGAAGGCGGCGGTGTTCGGCCCCCTTGGACGCTGCCGGTTCACTCCGTCCTGCTCGGCTTACGCCCTCGAGGCGGTGCGAATCCACGGCGCAGGCCGCGGCGCCTGGCTGGCGGTCCGGCGCCTCTGCCGCTGCCATCCCTGGGGAGGCTGCGGCCACGACCCGGTGCCGGAAGCGGAAAGCCAAAGGCCAGAACCCGAAGGCCAAAGCGCAATGTCCAATCCCCAAAGACTAAAGGCCAAGGTCTGGACGACGACGGGAACCGAGTCGAGGCGGTGGGCGGTCCCCGCGCCGGGAACTCCTTCCTGATTCTTCATGGACCGCAAATCGATCCTGCTGCTGGTAGTCTGCGTGGTGTTCATCCTGGCCTGGGGCCCGCTAATGACCAGGCTTTACCCGCCCAAACCGGTGCCGCGCTTGACCAATTTGGTCGGGACGGCGACCGACCAGTTCAAGACCAACCCAGGCGCCTCCCCCAATGCGCCGCCGTCGGAAGCGACGCTCCGCACCGGACCGACGGATACCTTGCCGGCGGCGAGCGCGCCCGAGCAACTTCTGGTGGTCCAGAACGACAACGCCCGCTACACCTTCACTTCCCGCGGTGGCGGCTTGCAACAGATCGAGCTGCGGCGCTACCCGGAGTCGATCGCCTGCAACCGCAAGCAGAATGGTGTTTCGACCAACTTTGCCACCCTGAATGCCGACGCGCCCGTGCCGGCAATGGCCGTCCTGGGCGGCGACGCCGTGCTGGGCGACGGCGTTTTCACCTTGTCGCAGGCCCAAACCGCCACCGGCCTGGTGGTCCGGGCCGAGAAACAACTGCCAACCGGTTTGCGGCTGGTAAAGGCGTTTCAGCTCCAGACCAATTACCTGGTCGAGGTGTCGGTCCACCTGGAGAATCGGACCGGCCAACCCCTGGTGGTGCCGCCCCAGGAATGGGTGATCGGGACGGCCACCCCGATGGACCCGGCCGATCGCGGGCTGATGATGGGGCTGTACTGGTACAACGGGACCAAGGCCGAGCACGTCAACGATGCCTGGTTCCAGAACCGTTCCTTTGGCTGCGTGCCGGGCATTCCGCGAACCGAGTACGTAGCGGGCGCGGATAACGTCGGCTGGGCGGCGGTGCACAACCAGTTCTTCGTCCTGGCGGCCGTGCCGGCCACCAACGCCCCGCGCGTCGTGGCGCGCCGAATCGAGCTGCCGCCGCCGACGGCGGCCGAACTGGCAGCGGACCCCAAAGCGGTGCGACAACCGTTCGGGTTTCAGACCGCCTTTGTCTATCCGGAACTGAGGTTGGCCCCGCACCAGTCGGTGGCCAGGCAATTCACCATCTATGCCGGACCGAAGGAATACAACACCCTGGCCCGGATCGGCTCGCGCCTGGGCAACAACCTCGATGCCGTGATGGATTTCGGCGGCTTCTTCGGCTTCTTTGCCAAGGCGCTGTTGCTGTCGATGAACGGGCTGCACGCCCTGGGTTTGTCTTATGGCCTGGCGATCATCGCGATCACACTCATCATCAAATCGGTCTTCTGGCCGCTGACCCAGGCCAGCACGCGGTCCATGAAACGAATGCAGGCCCTCCAGCCGCAAATGAAGGCCCTCCAGGAGAAATACAAGGATGACCCGGCCAAAATGAACAAGAAGCTCATGGAGTTCATGAAGGAAAATAAGGTCAGCCCGCTGGGCGGCTGCCTGCCCATGCTGCTCCAAATCCCGGTCTTCTTCGGCTTCTACCGGATGCTGCAGACCGCCATCGAGCTGCGCGGCCAGGGATTTCTCTGGGCCTGCGATCTGTCCCGGGCCGACACGGTGGCGCAGTTGCCGGGCCTGAACTTCCCGATCAACCCCCTGCCGCTGATCATGGGGGCGACCATGTTCTGGCAGGCGCAGATGACGCCCCCGTCGCCGGGCGTGGACCCGATGCAGCAAAAGATCATGAAATACATGCCGCTGATGTTCATGGTCTTTTTGTATAATATGTCTGCGGGCTTGACGCTGTACTGGACCGTGCAAAACTTGCTCACCATTGCGCAGATGAAACTCACAAAGAACATCGCCGCGCCGACCGCCGGACCGAAGCCGGCCAACCCGCTGCCCGACCGGCGGCGTCGGCCATGAACTCCGGTGGCTCCCGAAACATGCCAGGTGAGTTGGCATTGACTCCCGGAAGCGGCAGCGGACCACGATCTGCGGCCACGCGGTTCAAACGGCAATCCTTCCGCGAGTGAGCGAACCGCGGCCCATCCCCAATCCCCGAGGCGATTATGGCTGTTGAACCCAAAACTGTGCTGGAAGAAATGTTGCGCCATCTGGGCTTCGAGCCGACCGTCGAGGTGCGCCACCTCGAGGAAGGCCCGTTGCTGGAGGTGCAGGCCGAGGACGCCGGCCGGCTGATCGGCCGCAAAGGCCAGACCCTGGTCGCACTCCAATACCTGACCAACCGCCTGCTCATCCAGATGGACGCCCAGGCGCCCAAGGTGATCGTCGATGTCGCCAATTACCGCGCCCAGGCCCGCGACGCCCTCATCCAGAAAGCCAAAGAGGCCGCGGAAAAAGTCCGCCGCTGGGGCGATGTCGTCGAACTCGAACCCCTGAACGCCTTCGACCGCTTCATCGTCCACCACACCCTCAAGGACGATCCAGGTGTCGAGACTCACAGCGTCGCCGTCGTCGGCACCGACAAAAAGGCGATCCTCCTCCGGCCCAAACATTGAACGCCGCGTCGGATGTCCGCCGGTGATCCTTGGCCCGTGTTCGAGTTGCCCGAGGATTTGGCGGCGTGGGACGACCGTGCTTACTTTGCCTTCCTGCAGGAACACCAGTTTGCCTACCAGGGGATGCTGGACGATTTGAAGGCGCGCGGTCAGCAGGACAGTGACGAGTTCCGGCATTACCTCCAGCAATTCCAAGCTGTCGAGCGCTGCCTCGCCCGCGATTTCAATCGCCGCTACCACCAAGGGTGAGCGGCACCGCCTCCGGTAAGGCGCCGGCCTCCGGCCGCACCGAGCGTGCGGATTGGTCTGGAGCACGACGCGCCGGGACGGCGCTGCCCTCTCGTGCCGCCTATTTCCCCTCCAGCCCGCGCAAATATGCCAGGATCAACTCCGGCAAGTTCCGACTGTAACCACCTTCGAGCACGCTGAGGGCCGGCACGCCCAGTTGCCGGATCATTTGCCCCAACCAATGGTAGTCCTCCGCTTCGAGGGTCTCCTGCGCCAACGGGTCGTGCGCGTAGGCGTCGAAACCGGCCGACACCGCGACCAGGTCCGGCTTGAATCGCTTCATTTCCTCGCCCGCCTTTGCGAGGGTCTGCCGATAATCCGCGCGTGGCGTTTGGGGCGCGAGCGGATAGTTGAAACAATTGTTGCCCACCGGCCCGGCGCCCGTGCCTGGATAACAGGGGAACTGGTGGATGGAAAAGAAAGCGGTGCCCGGCTGATTCAACAGGATCGCCTCGGTGCCGTTGCCGTGGTGGACATCAAAGTCATAAACCGCCACGCGCGGGGTGCCGGTCGCCCGCGCTTCCAGCACGGTGATGGCCACGGTGCTGAGGTAGCAAAAACCCATCGCCCGCTCCCGCATCGCGTGGTGCCCCGGCGGGCGCAAGAGGCTGAACACAGGTTCGCCGCGCCGCGCGCACGCCAGCGCCTGCAGTGCGCCGCCAACCGAGCGTCGGGCATGCTCGAGGATGCCCGGATAATTGGGCGTGTCACCGTCGAAGTCGCCGGGTTCCTTCAACCGCGCCAGGTGCCGCGCGCTGTGGGCGCGGAGGATGATTTTGTCGTCCGCCTCAAGCGGGGCCGCCCAGGCGATCGGCACCTCGGACTGGCTCCGGAGCTGCTCGACGGTGCGAGTGATGCGCGCCGGCCGCTCCGGATGCCCGGTCGAGGCGTATTGGGCGCAGCGTTCGTCGGTGACGATTTTCATGGCTCGAGGGGTCGGGGTCAGCCGGCGCTGGGAGTCGATCAGCCCGATGCTTAGGCTCAACAGCGTCAAGGCCAAGCCCCAAGCGTCCTCCAATTCTGCTGCCTCCGATCACCAAGTCAAGTTCCACGCAAACGCCAACGCCCGATCCCGAACCGACCCCGGCCAGGGCGCCGCGGAACGTCGTCGGCGCTTGCCCGACGCGGCGGATGACGATAAAGAATGGGCCTGATGCAACCCTGGAATAACCGCGGTTTGACCGGCCTCGAACCGGCGCGTGTATGAAGCGGCCCGAAACGAACCCGCCGCGGGTCCTGATCGCCGACGATCAATCCGACGTGCTGGAAGCGCTGCGGATGCTCTTGAAAGGCGAGGGGTTCCAGGTCGAAGTGGTCAATTCGCCGAAACAGGCGTTGGCCGCGCTCGAGCAGCGCGACTTTGACCTGGTATTGACCGACCTGAATTACACCCGCGACACGACCTCCGGCCAGGAAGGATTGGACCTGCTGAGCCGCATTCAAGGCGTGGACAGCGCCCTGCCGGTGGTGGTGATGACCGCCTGGGGCAGCGTCGAGCTGGCCGTCGAGGCCATGCGCCGCGGCGCGCGGGATTTTGTGCAGAAACCGTGGGACAACACGCGCCTGCTGACCATTGTCCGCACCCAGATCGAGTTGAGCCAGGCGCTGCGTCGGGGACGCCGGCTCGAGGCGGTCAACCAGGTGTTGCAAAGCGAAGGTATTCCCGACCTGATCGCCGAATCACGCGCCATGCAACCGGTGCTCCACCTGATCAAACAGGTGGGACCGTCCGATGCCAACGTCCTGATCACGGGCGACAACGGGACCGGCAAAGGCGTCGTGGCCCGCGCCATCCACGCGGTGTCGAGCCGGTCCGGCAAACCGTTCGTGTCGGTCAACACCGGCGGAATCCCGGAGAGCCTGTTCGAGAGTGAACTGTTCGGGCACGTCAAGGGCGCGTTCACCGACGCCAAGGCCGATCGGCTCGGGCGATTCGAGCTGGCCGGCGGTGGGACGCTGTTCCTGGACGAGATCGCCAATGTCCCGCTGAAGCACCAGCCCAAGCTGCTGCGAGTCATCGAGAGCGGCGAGTTCGAGCGGGTCGGCTCCTCCAAGACACTCCGGGCCGAGGTACGACTGATCTCGGCGACCAACGCCGACTTGCACGGTGAAGTGGACGCGGGCCGGTTCCGGCAGGACTTGTTGTTCCGGCTCAACACGGTCGAAATCCACCTGCCGCCGCTGCGCGATCGACCGGAGGATATTCCCTTGTTAGCCGCGTATTTCCTGCAATGCCACGCCCAGCACTATCGCCGGAACGTGAAAACATTTGACGACGCGGCGCTGGAAGGGCTGCGGCGCCACCCCTGGCCCGGCAACGTGCGCGAGTTGAGCCACGTGATCGAGCGGGCGGTGCTCATGGCGCAGGACGCCGCCATCGCGGTCGCCGATCTCGGTTTGCAGGCCGGGCGCAACCCGCAAGCGCCCCTGGAAGACTTGAGCCTCGAGGAAGTCGAACGCGCGCTCATCCGAAAGGCCATGATTCGATTCGGTGGCAATGCGTTGAAGGCCGCCGAAGCGCTGGGGTTGAGCCGCAGCGCATTTTATCGGCGACTCCAAAAACATGGGCTTTGAGCGGTCCCGGTCCGCGAGCGAGTTTCGTGAACCCTGGACTTGGTGCAGAGCACTCCGGATTCGTAACCACGAATGAACACGAATGAACGCGAAATTGCGGGCCAGGAACCGATGGATGAGGACATCTTGATTCGTGTGGATTCGTGTCGATTCGTGGTTCAGTGAGTTCTCCTCGAAAATTGAAATACGAAAACCGGCTGCTGTGGCTGGTGTTGTTGGCGGCGTTGCCGGGCGTGCTCGTCGCCGCGGTCCTGCTGTGGATCGGCGATTACTCGACCCAGACTCGGTGGACAGTGACGGCGCTCATGGTCGGGCTCTGGTGGGGCGTGGCGTTTGCACTGCGCGAGCGGGTGGTGCGCCCCCTGCAAACCCTTTCGAACCTGCTGGCCGGGTTGCGCGAGGAAGATTACTCGATCCGCGCGCGCGGGGGCCGGAAGGACGATGCCCTGGGCGAGGTGCATCGCGAACTCAACGCGCTGGTCGAAACTTTGAAGGAACAACGGCTGGGCGCGCTCGAGGCCGCGGCCCTGCTGCGGAAGGTCATGGCCGAAATCGAAGTCGCCGTGTTCACGTTCGACGAGGCGCAGCAGCTCCGCCTGGTGAACCGGGCGGGCGAGCGCCTGCTGGCGGAACCGGCGGAGCGCTTGCTCGGCCGCCGGGCCGACGAACTCGGCTTGGCCGAGTGTTTCCAGGGTGATTCGCCGCGTACGCTCCAAACGAGTTTTCCGGGTGGCGCCGGTCGGTGGGGCATTCGGCGCAGTGTATTTCGCCAGGACGGCCGGCCGCACCAGTTGCTGGTATTGGCCGATTTGAGCCGGGCATTGCGCGAGGAGGAGCGTCAGGCCTGGCAACGGCTGCTCCGCGTGCTAGGGCACGAGATGAACAACTCGCTGGCCCCCATCCGCTCGCTGGCCACGACCGTCGCCGGCCTGCTCAGAAAGGAACCCAAACCGGAGGACTGGCAAGACGACGTCAACCGCGGTTTGGACATCATCGCCACCCGCGCCGAGGCGTTGAGCCGGTTCATGGAAGCCTATACCCGCGTCGCCAAGCTGCCCCCGCCGCGACTCCGGCCCGTCGACGTTTCGTTGTTGATTGACCGTGTCGCCGGTTTGGAGACGCGACTGAAGGTGACGGTCGAGCCGGGCCCGGCGTGCGTGGTTTCCGCCGACGGCGATCAACTCGAGCAATTGCTGATCAATTTGGTTCGCAACGCGGTGGATGCGGCCCGGGAAACCGGCGGCGGTGTGCGCGTAGGCTGGTGGGTGGCGCGGCAACGCCTCGAAGTTCGGGTCGAGGATGACGGACCCGGCCTGTCGAACACAGCCAACCTGTTTGTGCCGTTCTTCACGACCAAACCGAAGGGGAGCGGCATCGGTTTGGTCCTGTGCCAGCAGATTGCCGAGGCCCACGGTGGGAGCGTGATGCTGGAGAATCGACCGGACCACCGCGGATGCGTGGCCCGCGTGCGGCTGCCATTGAGTTGAATCTGTCCATTGAGAGTTGAACCCCGTCGTCAAGAATGGCAGATTTGGGGCATGAGCACAGTCCAGGAGATCAAACAAGCGATCCAGCTATTACCCAAAAGTGAGTTCTGGGAGTTGGCCGAGTGGTTTGATGAGAGACGGGCGGATGAGTGGGACCGTCAAATCGAGACGGACGCGAAAGCCGGAAAGCTGGACCGCTTCGCCGAGGAGGCGATTCGTGAATACCGCTCGGGCAAGACCAGGCCATTGCCGTGAGGAGCGAGACGACGCCAGCCTTCTGGCGGCGGTATCGATCATTGCCCTTGGACGTGCGGCGATTGGCGCGAAAGAATTACCGACTCTGGCGGGAGAACCCGCACCATCCGTCTCTCCGGTTCAAACAGGTCAAACCGGGCATCTGGTCCGCTCGCATTGGCCTTCCGTGGCGCGCGCTGGCCGTCACCGATGGTGACACGTTCATCTGGTTCTGGATTGGTCATCATCGTGAGTACGATCGCTTCCTGAAATCTCAAGACCCGCGCAAGCACCAGTAGGCCGAAGCAACTGACCCTGGCGCTCTTAGGATTTTCGGCGAAGGTCTCTCGAGGTTGGTTTTCAAATGCCTCCCCGTCCCACTCGTGGGACGCGTCGGTCCCACGGCTGAACCCATGGCCGCCAAACCCGCGGCAGGCGATTTGCCTTAGTTGCTTGGAATCAATGCATTGGGAAATGGCCGTCGGTTGGCACGCGCGCTGCATTCACTCACCCGGTTGGCGTCACGGTGTTGACGCGGAACACAACACGAATCGGGTTATGCCAGTCATATCAAAAGCGAATAAAACCCTCGTCGAAGATCGGCCGCGGTTTTACGATCAAAAGTCGATGGACATCCCCCGGCCCGAACTGGCCCGCCGCAAGCGCCGACGCCGGCTCCTGGTCGGGATCGCGGCCTTGCTGGGGCTCGCGCTGGTCACCGTGCTCCTGTCACGCCTCAAACCGGCGGCGCCCCTGGTCGAGAATGCCTACACCGACACCGTCAAGCGCGGAGAGATGCTGCGCCAGGTGCGCGGCAACGGCACGCTGATCCCCGAGGAAATCCGCTGGATCCCGGCGCAGAACCCCGGCCGAATCGAGCGCATCAACGTGCTCCCAGGCGCGGCGGTCAAAGCCGACACCATCATTTTGGAACTGAGCAACCCGGAGCTGACGCAAGCGGCATTCGACGCCGAGTGGCAGGTCAAGGGCGCCGAGGCTGAACAGGCCAATCTCCGCGTGCAACTCGAAAGCCAACGTCTCACCGAGCAAGCCGCCGCGACGACCGCGCAATCGAATTACAAACAGGCCCAGCTCGATGCCCAGGTGAACGAGGAACTGTCCCGTTACGGCCTGATCCCCGCGATCACCTTGCGCCAGTCCGAGACCAAGGCCGAGGAACTCCTCAAGGTCAACGACGTGGAGCAGCAACGGTTGAAAATCATGGATGACTCGATCAAGGCGCAGTTGGCCGTCGAGGCCGCCAAGATCGAGCAGCTCCGCGCCCAGTACCAGTTGAAGCGCGAGCAGGTGGATTCCCTGAAGGTCCGCGCGGGGATTGACGGGGTGCTGCAAATGCTCGGCGACGGCACGACCCCGTTGCGCGCCGGGCAGCAATTTGGCGCCGGGGCGAACCTGGCGCGGGTCGCCAATCCCGCCCGGCTCAAGGCCGAGGTCAAGATCGCCGAGACCCAGGCCAAGGACATCCAGCTCGGTCAAAAGGCCGAAGTGGACACGCGCAACGGGGTGATCCCGGGCCACGTGATTCGCATCGATCCCTCGGTGGTGAACGGCACGGTGACCGTGGATGTCGGGCTGGACGGGCCGTTACCGAAAGGCGCGCGGCCGGACCTGACCGTGGACGGCACGATCGAATTGGAGCGACTCGTCAACGTGCTTTATGTCGGCCGCCCGGTGCAGGGGCAAGCCGAGAGCAAGGTGAGCCTGTTCAAGGTGGTGGACGGCGGCGCGGGGGCGGTGCGCGTGCCGGTGACGCTGGGTCGCAGCTCGGTCAGCACGATCGAGATCGTGAACGGCCTGCAGGTGGGCGATTCGGTCGTCCTGTCGGACATGTCGCAGTGGGACGCCTATGACCGGGTGAGGCTGAGGTGAGGGGCGCAGCGCGAAAGGGCGAAGGACAATCAAAGATGCATGACGAAGATGACATAAGGTCTGAGGCACGCCTCGCCAGTGTCGAGTCTCGGGATTCGGTTGACCTGCTCCAACAGGCGGCGCGGTGGCGATCAGCGCGTGCGCAATCCCTCCAACGCGGCCAAACGCGACGCTTTGGGGTCGAAACTCCAGAACGTGTCGCAAGCCAGGAGGAGGGCCGAGGCGACATGGATCACATCATAAGTGCGAAAGCCGTGCTTGGCGGTGTGCCGAAGCGCAAGTTCCTCGAACTGCTCTTCCACTCGGTCCGGGCTCAAGTGAACTGGCCGCAGGAAAGCTGGATGGAGCAGGTCCGTTCGGAACGTCGCGTGAGCCGCTGCCGCTTGTTCCGAAGTCACCCGCAGTTGGCCGTGGCGACTGCCGGCGAAGACCTGGAGTTGGAAGGCGTTGATGATTTCCAACCGGTGAAGCCAAGTCACTGGCAACGGCGGACTTGCCGCAGCCTGGGCTTGCGCAAAAAGACGCGAAGCCTCGTCCGAGTCGGCCAGCGGAAGGTAGAGGCGAGTGAAGAAATTCGTGTCCGCGTAGGCGATCATTCGCCCGCCAGGAGTCTATCAGCCAAGCGGCTTTGCTTCAGCGGAATCCTTCGTGGGAAGATTTTCGCCGTCCGTGCCCGGAAATCGGGGAGGGCGGTTATCCGGCCGGGCCAATCGTCCGGCCGCAACGTGTATGTGCGTCCGTTGCGACGCCGGATTCGGACCGCGCCCTCGCGCTCGCACGCATCAAGGACTGCCGCCGGTTGCCGGTCAAGCTCCCTGACGGTAAATGTCTTCATGTCCGACATTTTGTCGGCGTTCAGCAGTCATGTCAAGTCGGTCCGGGATTTGGCAGTGTCCGAAGTTGCGGTTGGAGCGCGAGTCTGTGACTCGCAGCGGCTTGATTTTGAAGCTGCTGTGCTGCGGCTCACAGAGCCGCGCTCCGAAATTAGGACACTGCCCGGGATTTCCGGCCTCCCGTCGATTCAACGCTCCATCGGATTTGACGAACCATGACCGACCTCCGCTTCGCCCTCCGCCAACTGCTGAAGCACCCCGGGTTCACCGCCGTGGCCGTGCTCACGCTGGCGCTCGGGATTGGGGCCAATCTCGCGATCTTCGGCATTCTCAACGAGCTACTGTTGCGACCGCGTCCAGTTTCAAATCCGGATGAACTCTGGGCGATCAAGCCTGCGGATGCGGCCGGGCAGCCGACCTATACCAGTCTGCTCCGGCCCTATTACGAGGCCTTGCGCCGGAACCATCGACCGTTCAAGCAGATCATCGGTTATGCCGGCATCAACCCGAAACTCAAGACGGCAGAAGGTGCGGAGCGTATCTACGCCGAGATTGTGTCAACCGACTATTTCTCCTTTCTCGGCGTCGTGCCCGAGTTGGGACGCGCCTTCACCTCGAAAGTCTATGCCAACACGGCCAATCCTTACGTCGCCGTCATCAGTCACGCCTTTTGGCAGAGTCGGTTTGGTGGCTCGAAGGATGTGATCGGCCGGACACTAACCTTGAACAACCGCATCATCGATATCATCGGTGTGGCTCCCGCCGGATTTGGCGGGTTGGGCTTGATGCAGCCAAGCCTGTGGATGCCGGACGGCCTGGAAAAGACCCTTGACGAATACACGGCATATTCGTTGGTGGCCCGGCTGGACGATCCGCGGCTGGTGCCCGCGGCCATCGATTCCCTCGCGCCGGTTGTCGCCGAATTGACCAAAGAGTTATCCGGCTTCAAGGATCCTCAATGGGCGAGGTACGGTTATAATCCGAAATTCCAAAGGCTGTGGCTCGAGCCGGCTGGGCGGGGACTTTTAGGCGTGATGCTGGGCCGCCAACAGGTCCTAGGCTTCCTGCGGTTCGCGAGCG
>JAGWYX010000918.1 GCA_018969165.1 Verrucomicrobiota bacterium | reverse complement strand
CGATTTGTGGACATGGAGACCGTGCTCAGCGGAGCCAAACCGCCGCCTCGGACGCGGCGGAAATGAAATACCGCTTCAAGCCCACCCGGCGGTTCTGGGAAAGCCTCGCCGACCTCACCTCCAGGCAGCAGGACCGGCCGCCACCCTCGGTCAATTTGCGTGCGTCGGTGCTCGTTTCAGCGGCTCCGTGCCTTCGTTGAGCATGTCCAGATGCTTGGAATAAGCGTAGAGCCGCCCGTAATTGCGGCCCGTGATCTCGCGAACGATGCCAAGCTTCCCCAGGTGTTTAAGCGCGGTGGTGACGGTCGGCGCCGTCAAGTCCAGTTCCTTGGTCGCCGTGGCAATGGAAATAATCGGCTGAGCTTGAAGCAGACGATGCACCCGCAAGGCAGAACCAGCGGGTTTGCCAAGCTTTTGAATTCGCTTCTCGTCGTCGCCCGCGAGTAGCATCAATCGCTGCGCGGTTTGGGCGGCTTGTGTGGCCGTTTCCTCCACGCCGGCGACGAAGAACCTCAGCCACGCTTCCCAATCGCCTGTCAGCCGCACGGCTTGAAGCAAGTCGTAGTAACGCTGCCGATTTTGTTTGAAATAGAGGCTCAGATACAACAGCGGCTCACGCAACGCCCCTTCGGCACAGAACAAGAACGTGATCAGCAGCCGGCCCAGGCGTCCATTGCCGTCCAGGAAAGGATGAATCGTTTCAAATTGGACGTGCGCCAGCGCGGCCTTGATGAGCAACGGCGTCTTGACCGGATCGTTGTGAAGGAACTTTTCCAACGCTCCAAGACAATCAAGCAACTGGTCCGGCGGCGGCGGCACGAATATGGCGTTGCCGGGCCGTGTGCCGCCGACCCAGTTCGGCGAACGGCGGAATTCGCCCGGCTCCTTCTCCCCACCGCGCCCTTTGGCCAGCAGGACGCCATGAATCTCCTTCAGGAGCCGCAGCGAAAGCGGCAGTTCCTTGAGCCGCGTCAAGCCGTAATTCATGGCGGCCACGTAGTTGGACACCTCCTGCACGTCGTTCAGCGGGACGCTCGCGACACCCTCTTTTTCGAACAGCAGCAAGTCCGACAGGCTGGATTGCGTGCCTTCAATTTGGGAAGACAGCACCGCCTCTTTGCGGATGTAGGAATAAATGAACAGAGCCGGGTCCGGCAGCACTGCCGTCAATCCGTCGAGCCGGCCCAAGGCCAACATGGCTTTTTCCGCCTGCTCCACAAGCTCCGTGTCGTAAGCCAGAGCGGGTTCTGGTGGAAGCGGATCCGGCACAAAAGCGCGGGCCTTCTCGCCCCCCGCTGAAGGGAGCGGCACGTAATGACCTGTCAACCCGCGTTGCACTTGGTTCGTAAGCCGGTTGTTAAAAGAATTTTAGTTCACGCCGGACAAATTAAAAGATAAAGGCCAAAGTTTTAATTGTGAAGCTCCGAATTAAAGTCCGTTTCAGTTGGCCGATGCCCCGCCAAACGCCTCGCGCAGCAGCGCGGCGGCCAGGTAGGCGATGCCGTCCAGTTGCTCCGCGAGCGTCGGGCGCAGCCAGAAAAGGGGTCAACCCATAGTCTGGACCTATTGGGCCAATCGCGCCGCGTCCGACGCCGAGCGAAATTCAATATGGTGGAGGCGGCGGGAGTTGAACCCGCGTCCTTGATCGGCAAACCAGCCACGACTACATGCTTAGTCAGAAGAGAGTTCTCGATCGCCGGATAACGCTCTGACTCGAGTCCGGCAACCCAGCCGGCAGGTTAGAGTTTCAACCGGACGCGCGCCGACGCCACGCCCGGCCTACGCCTGCTGTAGGCGCCCAACCGCCGTAGCAGGTGTCCGGCGGTGGACGTCACGGCAATTAGGCCGCGAGAGCTAATTCTTGGTTAGCGTTTAATGTTCGGTCCGATGATTAACGAGGCCAACGAACCATCCTCGGCATGCCGCTGCTGGCGCACCGCCCAAGTCGAAACCGGTACGCCCCCACAACTGCACCGCTATTCTACCCCGATTCCGCCCCCGGTCAAGCCGCCTGAACACCGATTCGGGCCCGGGTCGGCGCCCGAGCGCCCCGAGTGCCCGGGGTGCAGGACAAAAAAGTTACTTTTCTTCATTTATGGTGTTTTTTTGCTTGAAGATGTCTAGCAGCTAGACAGTATTTCGCTCATGAGCAAATTTCTCGAA
>JAGWYX010000044.1 GCA_018969165.1 Verrucomicrobiota bacterium | reverse complement strand
CCTCCGGGTTGATGTTTTGAAGTTACAGGCATCCAAGTTTTCCTTACGGGGCGCATCATAGGGGCCTACCCCCCCCGGATATGGGGTGTTGACCCCATGTGCGCTCAGAAAAGGTAGGGATCGACCCCGCAGTTCGCGGCACTGAAAAAGGGGTCAAACCATAGTTTTGGCTGTTTCACTGTCAGGGAAACCGGTGCTGAAAATCAGCCCGGTGCGGAGCCCCAGAACTTGCAGTTTCCGGGCACATTGGATCCCGGACATCTCCGGCATCCTGAGGTCCGTCAGGAGGATACCGGGCGGCGCGGCCGCAATCCTGCGAAGCGCTTCCGGCTCGCTCGCAAAGGAGCCGCCCACACGGAATCCCCGCATCCCGGCGATCAGCACGTCGAGGGACTCCCGAACCGAATCCTCGTCATCGACAATGCAAGCGGTAATGGGTTCCTGGCTGGCAACCTGCGCCTTCATCGAACCCTTCCAAGTCGCGTGAGCCGCGGCGCGCGGACACCAAAGGTCCGCCGGCGGGAGTAATGTCCCAATCTCAGCCTACGCCCCGGCCGAGGCTGGACCGGGCTTCCGAATCCCCGGAAACGGACCCGCGGGCGACGGGCCGGCCGCGACGCCGGCTGCGGCGCGGAAGCTGGCCCAGTGGCGGGGAGGGACGGCGGCCAGGGCGATGAGCGCGACCTGGCTGCACACGAAGAGGACCAGCCAGAACAGGGCCTTGTCCATGAACCCGTAAGCATGGAGGCCGATGCCCAGCATGTTCACGCCGAACCAGGACCAACTGGTGACGATGTTGCCGAACACCGTCATGGCCGCCAAGCCGCGTTCGCGGATCATCCCGCCCCAGCGGGCATGCAGGATGGTGGCATTCCACAGCACGATGATCAGCGCCCCGTTCTCCTTCGGGTCCCAGCCCCAGAACCGGCCCCAGGATTGGTCGGCCCAGATGCCGCCCAGGACGGTGCCGATGAAGCTGAAGAGGGTGGCGAAACAGACGATGCCATACATCATGCGTGCCAGGGCCTTGGCGGTCGCTTCGCTCAGCGACCGGGTGAAGAACCCGCGCAGGATGTAGAGGATGCCCAGGAACCCGGCGACGAAGGTCGAGGCGTAACCGATGGTGACGGTCACGACATGCGTGGCGAGCCAGAAGTTGGTGTCGAGCACGGCCCGCAGCATTTCCATCGTGTCGCCTTCCAGCGACAAGTGATGGGCGATCAGCAGCGTCAGGAACCCGATGGTCGAGGCGGTGACCAGGCCGATGCCGTCGCGGTAAATCCGCTCGAGGACGATCCCGAGCAGGACCGCCCCCCAACCGATGAAGATGGCCGAGGAATAGAGGTTGGTGACCGGCGGCCGGCCTTCGAGGATCATGCGGGAGACCAGGCCGGCGGTGTGGACGATGAACCCCAGGATCACCAGGTAGAAGGCGGTGCGATTAAGCCACTGCGACCAGTTCAGCCACGAGATCGCCGCCAGGAGCAGCGCGAAGATGTAAATGGCGATCGCCTTGTTGAAAGGGCCGAATTCGTTGAAGAAGAACTCGTGCCGCCCTTTGGTCAGCTCGGGTCCCAAGCGCTGGCCCAGCCACTGCCGGTACTGCGCGAGGGTGCGATTGAAATCCGCCGGCCGGTCCTGCCGATAGGCATCGATCATCGCCGCGTAATAAGTCACCGCCGGATCGACTTCGCCCTTCGGCACGGTGGCCAGCAAACTGGCGCCCACATTGGACCAATTGTCGCGCGACGTTTCCGGGTGCGGCGGCGGGACCACCAGCACGTCGGTGTACTTGGACAGGTTCTGATACAAATCCGCCAGCGCCAGGATGCGCTGGAAATCTCCCTTGTCGTAATCCTCGCCCGCCTGCTGGTGGCGGACGGCGATCAGCCCCGCCGGGAAGGCCCGGCGAAAGGCGGCAATCTCGGCGGTGAAACTGTCCGACGTGTCCGGGCGCAGCGTGTTCTTCAATTTCAGGTAGAGCTGCAGGCTGCTGAACAATTTGGCGACCTGCTTCTCGAAGGGGGTCCGCAGCTCCGGTTTGATGCCCTCGACGCCGTCGGCGCCCAGGACGCGCTTGGCCTGGGGCTCGAGGGCGTCAAACCCCGGCCGCAGATCGTTGAAGGAAAAATATTTCTGGCCGCCCTCCGGTAACCGCAACAGGCTGCGCAGCTCCGGATGGGTGACATAAAAAATCCGGCGGGTATCGGCCTGCTCGGGGCGCATCATGACTTCCATGAGCCATTCGGTGGCGTTCATACGGCGGGAGGCGACCCACCACTCGTTGCTCGAGGCCTTTTCCTGCCCGACGAACATCGCCTCGACCAATGGGAGGCCACTCAGGACCGTCTTGTGCTCGACCGGAACGGTCTGTCCGCCGCGCATGACCAGCAGCGAGTTGCGCGCCACCGAGTCCAGCGGTTGCACCCGGCCGTTGAGCAGTACCGGCAATTGGCCGAACTCGCGGATGTCGAAACCCTCGCGCGGCGAGCGGGGGAACAACGCGGCGGCGATCCAGGCGGCGAACAGGCCGGTGATGAGCCAGGGGAGAAATCGTTTCATGTGCGGCTCCGTTTGATCGAACTGGAGACGGCGCTCGCTCCGGCCGCAGCCAGCGCGACCGGCTTGGCGGCAGGTCGGCCTGGGACGCGGGCGTCGCCGGGCCGCCCGGCGGCCTTGAGCCGGCCGGTCTGTTGCTTGGCGAAGCCGATCAGGTGCGTCAGAAACTGGATGAGGAGTCCGGCCCCGACCAGGCCGCAGGAGACGTAGGGGGTCAGCCAACTGGGATTGTGCACGACCTGGAGGATGGTCACGCGCGGATCTTTCGGGTCAAAGCTGGCCTGGTAAAAGGTTTCGCCGGCGTAGCGGAGCGGATTGTTCATGTAGATCAGGACTTCGCGGTCTTCACCGGTGTCCGGCCGGCGCAGGCGCAGCCGGCTCGAAAAGTCTTTCGGGATTTCGGTGCCCTTATAGACATCGTGGCTGAACTTGAGGAGTTGGAGGGAAAACGGCTGGTAGTAGCGGACCGGGCGCAGGGCCAACTGGTAGGTCTGCCGGTCGTAGGTGAATGACTGGGGATCGTCCAGCCAATCGGAGACCAGCCAGGTGCCAAGGGATTTCGGGCCGGCCAGCACCTCGACCACCGCGCTCGGCAGGTCGCGATGGTCCATGTCGGTGACCTTCGGCAGGGGCTTGACCTCGAGGCGCGTGCCGGCGCCGACCGTGGCCGGGGGCGGTTCAGTCGCCAGCATCGGCGCGCGCAGGCCGACTTGCGAGTTCGGAAAGTAGCGTTTCACCCGCAGGACAAACGGCAGCGCGGCCGTCTGAATCTCGCCGGGCCGGGCCAGGAGCGACTCCGGGATGGCCACCACCCGGTCGTGGTCCGGGTGGGAGGTATTGATGACGGCCAGCTCGTTGTGCAGGCTGCTCTCGGAATAGTTTTTCGATTCCCCCTCGGTGAGCCGCATGCCGCTCTCCGTCGAGAACAGGTCGGTCATGAACTGGCCGAGCAACAGCAGGATCAGCCCGCTGTGCACCACCAGGATGCCGATCTTCTTGCGCGAGAATTTGAATCGCCGGAGGTGCGCGGCGATCAGGTTCAGCAGCAGCACCCCGCCAATCAGGTACCCCCCCGGGAACACCGGGATTTTCCAGCTCGATCCGGCGGGCGACCAATAGATCAGCAGGCTGCGGAAGAACCGGTTCTGCGCCTGGTAAAGGCCCTCGTCCACCTGCGCCAAGGTGCCGATAAACACCAGCAGGACGGCCAGGCACAGGCACACCACCGTCAGCCGCAGCGAGGTGAAAAAACTGATGATGCGCTCAACCATGCGGATAGCGGACGGTCTGGACAAACTTCAGAAAGCCGGGCACGGCCTGAGCCACGGCCGATTCGTCGCCCAGCAGTTTATAGAACCAGGTGTTGGCGTCGCGGGGCACCATCACGGCCACCAGCCGCGCCGGGCGCCCGCTCTTGGCCTCGGTGCCGGTCAAATCCACCAGTGTCGCCTGGCCGCCCTCGACCTGCACGGAGCGCGTGGCGGCCGGCAAATCCGCGGCGGCGACCGGCGGCAGGCCGAGCTGGTTGCGCCAGCGGTTGACGTTGGCCAGGACCCCGCCGACGTCCCCGGGGAAGGAGCTGATGGTGATGCGCGCCGCCCCGCCGTTGCTGGCCGTGACCAGGTAACTGGCGACGAGCATGGCCGCGGGGGGTTGCTCCTGCCAGTCGGCCGGGACGTTCCACGCCGGCTGGTCGCCGGTGGCGCCGGGAACCTCGCGGGTGTTGGTGCTCATGGGCCGGTCGGCATTGGCCGCGACCTTGACCTCCGGGGCCTGGCTGAACTGCACCGATTTCAGGAACTGAACGAAGGCCGGTTTGGCCTCGGCCACGGTCGCGTCGTCGCCGGTCATTTTGAAAAACCAGGTGGTGTCCCCGCGCGTGAGCATCGCCCCCAGGATGCGGGCGCGATATTTATCGTCGATCTTCGGCTCGCGGCTGGTGAGGTCGAACAAGTGGCCGTCGAGCGGTCCGATCTTGATCGGCTCGGTCTGGGCGCCCAGTTGGTCGGGGTGAATGGGCTCCAGGCCGATTTGGCCGCGCCAGCGGTTGACATTGGCCAGTTCGTCTTCCGGCATCCCGCCCAGCGGGATAATCGAGACGTCGGCGGTTCGCCCGCTCTTGCCCGTGGCCGTGAAGCTGCCGACCCGCATGCCGCCGGCCGGTTTTTCCTCCCACCCCGCCGGCAAGGTCCAGTGCAGCGGAGCGGTCGTCGCCCGTTCGTCCGTGGTGGCGGCGGTGGGCCTGGCGCCGGCGGCCGACGGGGCTTCCTTTGGCACGTCATAGACGCGGATTTGCTGCTGTCCGCAGCCGGTGGCGATGGCGGCCAGCGCCGCGACGGCGGCCACGGCCGCCCGGCGCGTGATCGGTCGTCGCGGGGTGGTGGAGATGGTTACGGCCATTGTCATTAAAACTAACGGGCGGGCGGCAGCCCGCGCAACACAAATTAAGCATCCCGCCCCTGTTTGCAACTTGAGACAGGTCAAGAAATCCCCACTCGAGAGACCGATGCCGCCGGCGGTCGAATCGTGAAGCGCCTGGGCGGTGACCGAAGATTGCGCGGCTCGCTGCAGGCGTGAAGCCGCACCGGACACCGCTGCCGCCAGAACCCGGATTCAGTCCGCGCGCCGGGGCTAGCCCGCGCTGACCGACAGGAGGAACTCGATGTTGTTGCGGGTCTTTTTGAGTTTGCCCAGCAGCAGCTCCATCGCCTCGACCGGCGGCACGCCGGTCAGCGCCCGACGCAACATGACGATCCGGCTGTATTCGTCCGGGTGATAGAGCAACTCCTCCTTGCGGGTGCCGGACAACTCGACGTTGATCGAGGGGAAGATGCGGCGCTCGACCAGGTGGCGGTCCAGGCTGATCTCCATGTTGCCGGTGCCCTTGAACTCCTCGAAGATGACTTCGTCCATGCGCGAGCCCGTGTCGATGAGGGCCGTGGCGATGATCGTCAGCGAGCCGCCTTCCTCGATGTTGCGGGCCGCGCCGAAGAACCGCTTGGGTTTGTGCAGGGCGTTGGCATCGACGCCGCCAGACAGGATTTTGCCCGAGTGCGGCTGGATGGTATTGTAAGCGCGGGCCAGGCGGGTGATGGAATCCAGCAGGATCACCACGTCGCGTTTGTGCTCGACCATCCGCCGGGCCTTCTCGATCACCATCTCGGCCACCTGCACATGGCGCTCGGGAGGTTCGTCAAAGGTCGAGCTGATGACCTCGGCCTGCTTGCAGGTCCGTTCCATGTCGGTGACCTCCTCGGGGCGCTCGTCGATCAGCAGGATGATCAGGTAGGTCTCCGGATTGTTCTTGAGGATGGCGTTGGCCAGTTTCTGCATCAGGATGGTCTTGCCGGTGCGGGGTGGGGCGACGATCAGGCCGCGGGTGCCCTTGCCGATGGGGCAGACCAGGTCCAGCACGCGCGTGGAAAACTCATCCTGGCTCGTCTCGAGCAGGAAGCGCTTGTTCGGGAACAGCGGGGTGAGGTTGTCGAAATGGGTCTTGTCCTTGGCTTTCTCCGGATCTTCCTGGTCCACCGCCTCGATTTTGAGGAGCGCGAAGAACCGTTCCTTTTCCTTGGGCGGCCGAATCTGGCCGGCGATCAGGTTGCCCGTCTGCAGGTTGAAGCGGCGGATTTGCGAGGGCGAAACATAGACGTCCTCCGGGCACGGCAGGTAATTGAAGCTCTGCGAGCGCAAAAAGCCAAAGCCGTCCGGCAGAATCTCCAGCACGCCCTCGGCGAACAGGATGCCGGCGCGCTCGGCGTTCTTCTGGAGGATCTGGAAGATCAACTCGCTCTTCTTGAGGGTGCCGAAGTTTTCGATCCCGAGGGCCTTGGCCATCACGTTGAGCTCGGGCATGGACATGGCCTGGAGCTTGGCAATATTGATGGTGGCCGGGGTCTCGCCGGCGGCGCTGGGCGGTGGTGGCTCGGCCACCGGGGCCGCAGGGGCGGGCGTCGTCGGCGGCTCCGGCGCCAGTTGTTCCTCGCCCCGTTCCCGGCGACCGGGCCGGCGTCCCTTGCGTTTGGGCACGCCGGGTTGGAGTGTTGGCATGGGGGTGGTTTCGGGCTCGAGCACCGGAGCAGTGGTCGCAACTGATTCGCGGGCTGGCGGGAGGTCAGCCGTCGCGACGGCGGCGGCCGGGCTTTGCTCCAGCCCGCCGGTTTCGGTCGGCCCCTTGGGTCTCAAGGTCTTTCTAGTTCCACGTGGCATAAATTCTTCAGTGTTAAAGTCACTCGGTGAACTTTAGGGTGGACATCCGGCCCGGTGCCGGTGTTCGTGGTCGAGCACCGCCTGCTTCCACCCGGCTGACCTGCTCCCAAAGGGAAGGTGCCACCGGGTCAAGGCAAGCTTAATACGGTAATGGGAAACCAGCGGTTAACTCGCGAACACGTTCGCGCACCTTCTGGCGGGCGTCAAGATTTTTGAGGTCGAGCAGGACTTCACTGATCATGTCGGCGATGGCGGCCATCTCCGGTTCTTTCATGCCGCGGGTGGTCACGGCGGGGGTCCCCAGCCGGATGCCGCTGGCCAGGAAAGGCGAACGGGTCTCGAAGGGGATCGTGTTCTTGTTGGCGGTCAGGCCCGCCTCATCGAGCGCGGCTTGACATTCCTTGCCGGTCAGGCCCTTGGCGCCCACATCCACCAGCATCAAGTGATTGTCGGTGCCGCCGCTCACCAGCCGGTAGCCGTTGCGGCGAAGCCCCTCGGCCAGCGCGGCGGCATTGCGGACGATTTGCTGCTGGTAAGTCTGGAAGGCCGGCTGCAGGGCCTCCTGGAAGCACACCGCTTTGGCGGCAATCACGTGCATCAGCGGTCCTCCCTGGATGCCGGGGAAGGTCTGCGCATCGATTTCTTTGGCATGCTTGGCCGCGCAAAGTACCAGCCCGCCCCGCGGTCCGCGCAGCGTCTTGTGCGTCGTGCTCGTCACAAAATCCGCGTGCCCGACCGGGCTGGGATGCAGACCGGCGACGACCAGGCCGGCGATGTGCGCGATGTCCGCCAGGAGATAAGCCTCGACTTCGCGCGCAATCTGCGCCATCCGCGCAAAATCGATCACGCGCGGGTAAGCGCTGGCCCCCACGGTGATCATGCGTGGCCGCTGCTGCCGCGCCACCTCGGCCAGTTGGTCGTAATCAATCCGCTCGTCCTCGCGCCGCACCCCGTAATGGATCACCTCGAAGAAGCGCCCGGAGAAATTGACCTTGTTGCCGTGGGTCAAGTGCCCGCCGTGGCTCAAGTCCATCGTCAGAATCTTGTCCCCGGGCTTGAGGAACGCGAAATAGACGGCCATGTTCGCCCCGCTGCCCGAGTGCGGCTGGACATTGGCATGCTCGGCGCCAAACAACTGCTTGGCCCGGTCGATCGCCAGTTGCTCGGCCACATCGACGAACTCGCACCCGCCGTACCAGCGCCGTCCCGGGTAGCCCTCGGCATATTTGTTGGTCAGCACCGAGCCTTGCGCCGCCATGACGGCGGGGCTGGTGAAATTCTCGCTGGCGATCAACTCCAGATTCTCCTGCTGCCGCACCCGCTCCTGCTCGATCGCCTCGGCGATGGCCGGGTCCACGGCCGCCAGGCCGTGCCCGGGCAGGCGCGACGGAGCTTCGAGCTTTCCGACACGGCGATCGTGCCGGCCGCCCTCGAACGGGGTGGCCAGAAAGGTGTCCAGGATGCGCATGGCCTCCTCGGGCGGAGTGGTTTTGCCCCCCAGACACAGCACGTTGGCGTGGTTGTGCTGGCGCGCCAAGGCGGCGGTCCGCTCGTCCCACACCAGCGCGGCGCGCACCCCGGGGACTTTGTTGGCGGCGATGCTCATCCCGATGCCCGTCGCGCACACCAACACCCCGAGATCCGCCCCCTGGGCGATCACGCTGCGGCCCACCGGTTGCGCGAAGTCCGGGTAATCACTGGACTCGGCGGAGCGGGCCCCATAGTCGGTCACCGTCAGGCCCTTTTGCTGCAAATGCTGCTTGAGGATTTCCTTGAGCTCGAAGCCGGCGTGATCCGACCCGAGGGCGATCGAGCGGGGGGGACGCGGGGCGGTGGCCGCCGGGACCGTTGAATCCTGTTCGATGAACTTTAGCATGGACGCAATGCCTTCTTCGATTTGATCCCGGCAGCGGACATAGACCTCGAAGGAACCGCCGATGGGATCGCAGATGTCTTTTTCAAAGGTATTGAGGGTATCGTCAAATTCGCGGAGCAGGAAGGTCTTTTCCGCCGCCTGGGGGTAGAGGAGCACGACGGCATCGACGTGGGCGTGGGTCATGCCGAAGATGTAATCGGCCTCCTGCACCAGCTCGCGCGTCAGCCGCCGGCTACGCTGGCGGGAGATATCGATCCCCAGGTCGTTGACGGCCCGCACGGCGTGCGGGCTGGGCGGCAGGCCGTCCACGGCGCCCACGCCGGCCGAGAGCACCGTGTATTTGGCGGAGCCTTTGACCGCGTGCCGGAACAAGGCCTCGGCCATCGGACTGCGACAGAGGTTGCCGGTGCAGACAAACAGGATGGTTTTCATGCCAGCGCTCGCGGCGTCGGTTCACACGCATCTAAAGCCGTCAACTTGCGGCGGGGCGGTCAACTCGTCAACGGCGAAATCGGCGCCCGCTATTAGAGTCATCAAGGAGGGGGACAAGTGAATCGGCGTGGACGTCAAGACCCGACCTGGCAACCCTGGCGTTCGGAGCTCAAGGACGCTAGGGCTGGCGAAGCTGCTGCTGCACCACGGCCAGGCCCTTGAGCAAATCCAGCGCCCGACTCAACGTCGGGTCCTGCACCACCGGCCGGGCCGCGTCCGGCCCTGGTCCGGGCACTTCCTCCGGGGCGTCGTCTAGGTTTTGGCCTTCCTTCTGTCGGCGGACCAGTTCGGCCTCATTGATGCGGTGGACCGGTTCGGTGTCCGCGTTGGTCACGGTGCTGCTGGCAAACAGCACCGGCGCCGGGTTGGTCAGCACGCGGTAAGGATCGGCAAAGTAGAGCCGTTCCTCGTCGGGTTTGACGGAAATCCGGATATCGGGTTTGAGGCCCTCGGCGGGCAGCGGTTGGCCGTCGCCCAATTTCACGGTCGTGGTCGCCACCCGCAGCCGTTGGCCGTCCCGCAGGGTGAAGTCCTTGAACAGATAGGCGCGACCCGCGGTGTTGGTGCCCAGCAGCAACCCGGCCTCGGTTCGCCGGAGCACCCCGGCCAGGGCTTCGGCCGCGCCGGCCGTCTGCTGGTTGACCAGCACCATCAACGGCAGCGAGATGGCGTCGTGTTTGGCCGTCGAGCGCTGGAGCTGATCCCCGCAGCGCAGCAGCGGTTGGTCGGTGGACAGGAACTTGTCGGCCGCGGCCGCCGCCGCGGCGTAGTCCTCGCCGTCGGCAAACCGCAGGTCCAGCACCAATCCCTTCAACTTGTTGGTCGCGCTCAGCCGGCCGTAGGCCGAGCCGATCTCCTCTCCCAGCCTGGCCCCGACGCGCGCCACGCGCAGGTAGGCGTAGGCGCCGTCGAAAACGGCGGTCTTGCTCAACAGGGCTCCGGCGGTCGGGTGGGTGGGGGCGGCCGCCTCCAGGCTGGCCACCGGGGCAAAGCGATTGAGCATGCCCTGGACGGCGGCGCGGTTCAGGGCCGCGGCGGTCACGCCCGGGGCATTGGTCAGCAGGTCATAGACTTCCTGGAAACCGGGGCTGGCGCCGCTGTCCGTCTCCGCCACCAGCGCGGTCGTCCCCGCCGCCCATCCAACCAGCAACACGCCGGTCCAGGTCAACTTCATAAGATTATTCATGTGATCCATCGGGCGAGGTTACGCGCGCCCGGCCGACAATATCACGCCGAAAATGTCCGGCGTCGAACGGAATCTTCGCGGTGTCGCGCGCGCCAACCCCAACGCAGGATGGGCTCGGCGGTAAGCTGGGAACCGGGTCCGGGCTCCTGGAACGTCCGGCTGCTCGAAAGGAGCCGTGGAACACCGGGACCCTCGACCTTCAAACATTGAGAGCCTCCGCCAGAGCGCCGATCTCAAACCTGGCGACCGGGCTCAACCCCGGGCCTTTCCGGCGCTTCTGGAAGCTCCCTCCAGTCGCTATACGGCCCGACCGAATCTACGGCACCGTGATTTGCGCCGGGTCGCTCCACGCCCCCGGACCGCCGGCCGCGATGGCCCGCGCGCGGACCCAGGTCTTCGTCCCGGTCGTCAAACTGTGGAGGGATGTCTTGGACCGGGTCACGCTCGTCCCGTTGTGCCAGGTCGCCTCTGCGAACGGGTCGGCGCTGAACTGCACCTCGTAACTCCGCGCGCCCAGCACCCGGTTCCATTGCGCGTCCACCTCGCCGCCACTGTCGCCGGTCGTCAAGGAAAGGTTCACCACTTTGTCCGGGGTCGCGCTCGCGGCTCCGGCGGCCTTGACCGCGAACCCCGCGCTCAGCACCTGGTCCGCGGTCACGCCCGGCAAACTTTCAATGTAATGCGCCCGTTGGGTCAATGCGCTCTCCAGCGCGTCGCGTTTGGCGTCCTTGATCCGGGTCTTCTCCTGGGCTGTCTTTTGAGCCTGATCGCAATCCCCCAGCGCCGCCGCGAACGCGTCGTGCGCCGACTTGAATTCCGCCGCGCCCGGTGTCGGCGTCGCGAACGCCGTGTTAACCGCCATCTTGTCGATATGATCCCGCGAGAACCGCTCCAGTTCCGCGTCCGTCTTGCCTTTCAATTCCAGTTTGACCTGTATTTTCATGTGGTGATGTCGTTGGTGCGTTCGTGTCGAGGAAGCCCCAAGCGAGTCAGCCCCGTGATCCGCTGGACCGCCCGTTGCCGCCCGCCCTTTTACCAAAAAATGAGTTT
>JAGWYX010000917.1 GCA_018969165.1 Verrucomicrobiota bacterium | reverse complement strand
CGGGCTTTCTCGTCGCAACGCCGGGCATACAGGCTGATGGCATACAGGTTCCCGAACGGGTGCGGGAGTTGCTCGTTCCCGGCGCGGGTCAACAGGTCCGCGGGGACGCCAAAGGATTCCCGGCGCGCCCCTTGATCCAGCGGTAGCCAGGCGGACTTTGTGTAAGGCGGGCGCTGGGACCATTCTTCGGCCAGGCGGAGGTTGACGCGCTCCTGCAAGCTCGTCGGCAAATGGGGATACGCCCGCGCGAGGGCCTCGAACAGGTCCGCGTTGTTGGCGAAAAAAAACTGGCGACCGGCCAGGCCGGGCTCGACGAACAGCGGCGCCCAGCGTCGCGACAGCACCTCGCTGACCGCCGCCGCCAACGCCTCACGAACCTGGTGTTTGGACAGCGACCGGGCGTTGGACCCGCGGTGCACGGGCAGGGCAGCGCTTTCCACGGCCTTATCCTCGGCCGTCATGCTCGGTTCGCCGGCGACCAGGCACAGGACTCGGCTGCCGACCAGCCAGAAGATGCGTTGGCCCACCACCGCGACGCCGCCGCGGGCGGGGCCGTGCCATTCATTGAGCGCCCAGGGGAGGTTGTGGAAACCGCCGAAGGTGTCGCGTTCGCCGCGGATCGGGAACAGCCGGTGCGTTCGGAGGTCGAACGCGCTGAGGGTGTCCTGGTGGACGATGAGAGCCAGGTCGTTGGCGACGACGAGATTCTGGCTCTCGTCAGCGGTGCCCCAGAAGGTGTCCCACGGTGGTTGCACGCCGCCGACAAAGGGCAGCAGGCGGATGTGATTCTGTGGCAGGTCCAGGATGCCGAGCGCCACCAAGGGCGCGACTCCAAACGACCAATGGCCATAAACCGTGCGGTAAAGGGTGAGCAACCGGCCATCGGGCAACACGTCCGGCGGCGCGGGCACGCCCTGGCAGCCCGCCGTCCAAAGCACAGGGGCAGTTCCGGCCTCCTTGCCGGTCGTCGCCTCGAGGGTGAAGAACGTCTGGGCGTTCGGATATTCCCGTTCGTAACGGGCGATCGCCGTCTGTTCCTCGCGCCACAACTCCGGATTGCCTTCGGCTCTTGGGCTCCGGATCCAGGTGTCCACGCGCCGCCAATCGTCGTCGTCCACCGCGATCCGCTGGCACAGGAAATGGCGATCGCGCGCCATGCGCTGGGCCATGTTGATGACCGGGTTGGTGCGGACGATCACGTAAGTGCGGCCGGCGGACTTGACGATGACCGGGTAATAATCGCGCGCCGTCTGGCCCGCCAGTTGCGCCGATACCCAGGGCACCTGGCCGGTCGCCGCGTCGAAACAACGCACCCGCAGGTCTTCTCCCGTCACGAAAACCCGGCCGTCGGCAAAGGCCGCCGTCTGCCGAAACGGAACACCGATTTCCCGCCGCCAGCCAGGGCGACCTGATGTGAGATCGAGGGCGAAGAAACTGCCGGCGCGCGACCCGATGAACACGCGGCCGCCGGCGATCGTCGGCGACGCCGAGAACCCGCCCCGGTCGCCGGCGAAACTCCACTGCAAACGGCCCGAGTGGGCGTCCAGGGCATAGACATGGCCGTCGGCGCAGGGGGCCACCACGCGTCCATTGGCGAAGGCGGGCGACTGCAGGAACGGGCCGCCGGCGGTAAATCGCCAGCGCGGCAGGCCGGTATCGGCCTCGAGCGCGTAGAGCTGGCCCTGGTGAGTGGCGACGAAAACGGCGCCGTCGCCGACGATCGGTTCCATGTCCGTCCCCAAGCGTTCGCCATCGAAGTGCCGGACCCACGCCAGGCGGAAGGGCGGGGTCAAGGTGGTCTGAACGAAGCCCGTGCGTTGCGGATTGCCGCGCAGGGTCGGCCAATCCGCCGCCGTGGCCGTTGTGCCGAGCCAACCGAGCGCCACCAAGCCCAGCAAAACCGCGCCGGTGCGGCTCACATCGGACCGGAGGTCACGTTTTCCATTCATCTTCAGTTTTTTCGCCGCCGGCGAATCGTGCATGATTATGCACCTGTGCCTCCCGCGTCGGCAAAACTTTTGGGACCCTTTTCTTGTCCGGTCCTGGCGATGGCGTCGATATACTCTTGGAATGAACGAGACCGACCTGGACCTGCTTGCGAGCTATGCGCGACGCCATGCTGAGGATGCCTTTACCGAACTCGTTCGTCGCCACTTGGACTTG
>JAGWYX010000916.1 GCA_018969165.1 Verrucomicrobiota bacterium | reverse complement strand
GTTTTGTGCCGCATTCACGACGCGGGAAAAATTGGCCGCGACGAGTTTGGGAAAGCGTATGAGGAGGAACTGGCACGGCTGCGGGCGATTCCAAAGGGCAGTGGCGGCAATTTTTATCTGACCCAGGCCGCGCGGGTCAGCAAACGCTTTGCCGCCGCACTCGTCACCAGCACGTTGGAGGGGCAGACGCTTTATCGTGACGCTTTCCAGATGCTTGGCTTTTCCAAAATCGCAACCTTTCAAGAACTCGGGCGCAGCCTGGGGGTGGGGGTCTAATGGCATACCTCTTGGATGCGGATGTTTTTATTCAGGCCAAGAATCTCCACTATGGCCTCGATTTCTGCCCCGCATTTTGGGATTGGCTCATCGCGTCCAATGCCGCCAATCGGGTTTTCAGCATCGAAAAAGTCGGGGACGAAATCGCTGCCGGTGCGGATGAATTGTCCGATTGGGCTGCGGATCGTGGAGCAACCTTCTTCTTGAAGCCGGATACCGCGATGCTGCCGGTGATGCGCTCGGCACAGTCAGCAGTTGGGTCACCACGCAGAACTATGAACCCACCGCCGTGAACACGTTCCTCCAGGTGGCTGACTATTACCTTGTAGCTCACGCGCTCGCCCACGGACACACGGTTGTCACCCATGAAAAAGCCCAGCCGTTGGCAAGGAAGATCAAGATTCCCAATGTTTGCATCGGCCTTAAAATCAAGTGCGTGACTCCATTCGAGATGCTGCGCCTTGAACGCGCCCGGTTTATCTTGGGGCCAACGTCATGAGCCAGACCACTGAGCGCGTTTTCGAGTCTTACGTCGAAGAAATCCTTCTGACCAAGGGCGGTTGGCGATCCGGCACCAACGCGGAATGGGACAAGGAGCGGGCGCTGTTCCCAGCGCGCATATTCGCTTTTTTGCAGGACACCCAGCCCGCGCTTTGGAAGGAGATGAGGGACCTGCACGCAGCGGGGCTGGAGGCGTTGCTTCTCAACGCACTGGTCAAAGAACTGGATGTCAAAGGCTCGCTCCATATTTTGCGGCATGGCTTCAAGTTTTACGGCAAAACCTTCCGACTCGCGTATTTCAAACCTGCGCACGGATTGAATTATGACGTGCTAGCGTTGTATGGGAAAAACCAACTTACCGTCACGCGGCAGGTGCCATGCCATCCGGGCGACCATTCAACGCTGGACATGCTGCTGGCGGTGAACGGCCTGTCGGTGGCGACCATTGAATTGAAAAACCCCGGCACCGGCCAGTCTTGGCGCAATGCCATCAACCAATATCGGAACGACCGCGATCCAAACGCGCCGCTGTTCCAGTTCAAGAAACGCGCGTTGGTGCATTTCGCCGCCGACCCGGATGAAATCCACATGGCAACGCGGCTGGCTAAAACCAAAACGCACTTTTTGCCGTTTAATCGCGGCAGCCATCCAGGTGAAATCAAGTGCGGCGCGGGCAATCCCCAGCACGAATCCGGTTATCGCACCGGATATTTTTGGGAGGAAACGCTTCAGTTCGACAGTTTCCTCGACATCCTCGGCCATTTCATGTTCCTCGAAACCAAAGAGGAAAAGGTGGACGACGGCAAGGGGGGCAAGCAACGGGTCGTCAAGGAGACGATGGTGTTCCCGCGCTATCACCAGCTTGATGCCGTGCGCAAATTGGTCGCCACCACGCGCGCCGATGGGCCGGGCGCAAATTACTTGATTCAACATTCCGCCGGCAGCGGCAAAACCAACAGCATTTCATGGCTGTCCCATCGGCTTGCCAGTTTGCACAACAATGCCGACCAGAAAATCTTCGATTGTGTCATCGTCATCACCGACCGGCGCGTGCTGGACCGGCAGTTGCAGGATGCCATTTACCAGATTGAACGCGCGCAAGGCGTGGTCAAGGCGATTGACCAGGACTCCAAACAATTAGCGGCGGCATTGATTGACGGAACCAAGATAGTCGTCACCACCCTGCAAAAGTTTCCGTTCGTGCTGCGCGGGCTGCTTCATGCCACCGGCGCGGAGAATCAGGAAAAGGCATCCGAAGATGAAAAACGGCAGGCCAGGGAATGGGAGGCGGCCATCGCGGCTCGGAAATACGCCGTCATCGTGGACGAAGCCCATTCCAGCCAGAGCGGGGAAACCGCGCGCGAGTTGAAGGCGATTCTCGGCACACCGGTCGCGTCAGC
>JAGWYX010000915.1 GCA_018969165.1 Verrucomicrobiota bacterium | reverse complement strand
TGCAGCGGTGAGCCCGATGGAATCCCCGGCCGCGAAACTGGCGGCGTTGGTCGGGCTGGTGAGCACGACCACCGGCAAGGACGGGGCGGCGCCGGTGTGACGCAGGTCGCGATGGAACATCGGCCACGGACTGGCGGCCAAGCCGGCCGAGCCGGGAAATGCGTAGAGCTTTCCATCCCCCGAAGCGACATATACCGTTCCGTTCGGGGCGATCGCCGGCGAGGCGGAAACCGCGCTCCCGGTCGGGTAACTCCAGAGTTGGGCGCCGTTGCCGGTGATGGCGTAAATGTTCCAATCTCCGCCGCCGACGTAAACGGTGCCGTTGGCTGCGAGTGCCGGCGCCCCACTGATCGATCCCGCGGCGCCGTTATGCCAGGCCGTGGCAAATCGCCACCGCTGTGATCCGTCCGGGTTCAACGCGTACACCGACCCATTCCCATCCCCGATATAAATAGCACCGTCCGGGCCGATCACCGGCGAGGCCGTGCCAATCGGGCCATCGATCTGAAACGCCCAGCGCTGCGTTCCATCCGGCCGGATGGCATAAACCAAGCCGGCGTTGGCGGCCCCGACATAAATCGTCCCGTCCGCCCCAATGGCCGGGGAAGAATTGACTCCCGGCGGTATTGAATAGACCCATTTCTTGGTCCCATTCGGGTTCAGGGCGTAAAGGTTGCCGTCGTAGGAACCGAAGTAAATCGTTCCGTCCGAGCCTACCGCCGGCGAGGAAGCAATATAATTCCCGGTGGCAAACACCCATTTTTGGGTGCCGTCGGGGTTGATCGCGTAGAGGCGGTTGTCCCAACTTCCCACGTAAATCGTTCCGTCGGGGCCGAGCGCCGGCGTGGTGGCGATGAGGCCCCCTGCGGCAAAGGCCCATTTCTTGGTCCCGTCGGGGTTGACGGCGTAAAGGTTGTGATCGTACGAACCGACATAAACCGTGCCGTCCTGGGCAATCGCCGGGCCGCCGTTGATCGCGCTGCTGGTCTGGAAGGTCCATTTCTGAGTGCCATTGGGGTTCAAGGCGTACAAGCGGTCGTCGCCACCGCCGCCGCCCAGGTAAATGGTGCCATCCGCTCCAACCGCCGGCGAAGATTCGAGGGGTCCCGTAGTGGGGAAGGCCCAAAGATTGGTGGTCGTGGCTTGTGCGCGAGCGTGGTTGCCGGTCGCCAGGAGGAGGAGAGCGCCAAGGAGGACTAATCTAAACTGTCTTTTCATCTCAACAACAAAAGGTCTGACCCGCGCTTCGCACTCGTGACGGGATGAAACGCGGCATCGTCTTCTTACCTCATTTATGCGCCGTTGGCGAACCAAATCCGACGCGCCGGTGAAGGCTGTGAAACATTCCGGGTTCGACGCTTCCAGTTTGGCCACACTGCGGGTGGCTCCAGGCAGGGTCGGCCAGCTAATGAAATGGGAGAGGTATTTCCTCAAGCCGATAGAAGGCCCACGGGGCAGCAAGACCGCTCGGGTCTGAGGCAATCGTCTGGCCTTGGGTGCGATGGAGGGAAATCGTGGTGACGTCGATCCAGTTCGGGAGGTTCCCGGAGATTTGCAGCCGATAAATGACGCCGGGGACTCCTCGAATCAGGAAGGTCGGGGGAGCAATCCCCTGGATGCTCAACGTCGGACGCTCCACTCGATTGGGAGCTTCGGTGATGGTCAGGATTTGGTCGGACGGGACGTCAGCCAGCTCTTGAACGGTTCCAGATGGCCACTCGATGCGCGCCAACCGGGCACTCTGGGCATCGCCCAAACCGAAGTGCGCAACCAACGCGCAATTGCTGTAGAGGCCGTCCCCACCCGTAATCTGCCGGCTCTGCCACACAAGCTTGCCGCTGAAGGTGGCCTCCACGCGGATTTTGGCTCCGATCCCGGTTCGGTTTGAGCGCGTGCCGATGCACTTGAGTTCCAACCAGTGGTTTCCATTTCCGAGGTTATGATAGAGCAGGCAAGGGCCTTGGTTCCCGCCAACGAACAAGTCCAAATTGCCGTCGTTGTCATAATCAATCCAGGAGCACGCCCGCGCACTGCCACCGTCAGCGGCGATTGGGCCAGTCGTGACCTTGGTGAATGTCCCATCCCCGTTGTTGTGGTACAAAAAATCCCTCTGGCCGCTTTCGGTTGGGCACGAACAAGTCAAGGCGACCGTCGTTATCGTAATCGCCCCAGGCACAGCCGAAG
>JAGWYX010000914.1 GCA_018969165.1 Verrucomicrobiota bacterium | reverse complement strand
GAGGTGCATGTGGTAATGACGGCCGATGCCTTGCGGTTCATCACGCCGGTGTGTTTCAAGACCCTCTCACGGCAGCCCGTGGTGACCGACCTGTATGCGGACGGGGAAGGCTGGCGGCCGGCGCACATTCAACTGGCGGATGAGGCCGAGCTGCTGCTGATCGCGCCGGCCACGGCGAACATCCTGGCCAAACTGGCTCACGGCCTGGCCGACGACGCCTTGAGTTGCATCGCCCTGGCGTTGAACCCGCGGGCGCGCGTGCTGGTGGCGCCGGCGATGAACGGCAAAATGTGGAACCATCCGGCCACGCAGGCCAATGTCGCGGCCCTCCGGCAACGTGGCATCGAGTTCATCGGCCCGGACCAGGGGATGCTCTCATGCGGTTACGAAGGGGTGGGGCGGCTCTGGCCGATCGAACGGATCGCGGCGCGCGCCCTGGCCCTGCTCGGTTGATCCCATGCACTCGAGCCCTGGCATCCGATCATGAGTGGGTTCCGCCGCGAACTGCTCAGAGACTGGCTGCATTTGTTGAGCACGTCGGCCCCGGACCAGGAACGGGTGCGTTCGCGGATTTATTACCTGGAGCGGAACATCGGTCTGGTGGTCAAGGCGGCGGTCATCATTTTCCTGTTCTACTATCTGATTTTTTCGACCTGGTCGGACGCGGGGGCGGCGCGCGGCGTGCGGCTGGACCTGGTGACCCGCCGATTTGCCTTCGATGTGCTGCAACTGGTCTTCCTCAGTTACGTGGCCATCAATCTGGCGGTCAGCGCGCTGCTCTACGGCATGGAGCAGGTCCCGTTTGTAGTGGTGCAGTGGGCCGTGTTCACCGATGCCCTGATCGACGGGTTGTTTCTGGCCGGGATGACCACGATGTTGGACGGTTACGACAGCCCCCTGTATTGGTTGTTCCTGGGGCTGATTGCCCGCAATTCGATCAGCGTCCCGGCGGCCGTTCCGCAGATCATCCTCAACCTGTCGATGGTCTGGTGCTACGTGCTGGCGGGGGGGCTGGACACGGCCATCGCGCGCATGGACGATGAAATCCTGCGCACCCCCTCCGAGTCGGTGCTGCTGCGGGTGATGATCCTGCTGCTGATGACCGTGTGCTGTTACGGCGTGCAGGTCCTGTTCGACAAGCAACGGCGCGTCGAGGACGAGGCGCGCGAATACGTCATCCGCCAGGACCAGTTGCGCGCCACCGGCCGGCTGGCGG
This sequence comes from Verrucomicrobiota bacterium, assembly GCA_018969165.1. Taxonomy (GTDB): domain Bacteria; phylum Verrucomicrobiota; class Verrucomicrobiia; order Limisphaerales; family JAGWYX01; genus JAGWYX01. The sequence goes on along the minus strand of JAGWYX010000914.1, from coordinate 968 downwards.
CCGAGATCGCGCACCAACTGAAGAACCCCCTGGGCATCATCAACAACGCCGCCTTCACCTTGCAGCGCACCGTCAAGGAGGGCAAATCCACCATCACCCAGCAGATCCAAATCATTCGCGAGGAGGTCGAACGCTCGGACCGGATCATCACCGACCTGATGGGCTACGCGCGGCTGACCGAAGGGAAGGTCGAGCGGATCGAGATCAACGAGGAGTTGGACCGGGCCCTGGACATGGTGTTTCCGGCGGCGGTCAAATACCAGGTCCAGATTCACCGTGATTACGCGCCGGCCCTCCCGACGCTGATGATGCAGCGCGGGCACCTTTCCGAGGTGCTGGTGAACCTGCTGCAAAACGCCCGGGAAGCCATGAACGGCTGCGGCAACGTCTATGTCTCCAGCCAACGCGGCGAGGATTATTCGGCGATCATTTCCATCGCCGACGATGGGCCGGGCATCCCACCCGAGCTGCAAGAAAAGATCTTCGAGTCCTACTTCACGACCAAGGAGAAGGGGACCGGCCTGGGCCTGGCCATCGTCAAGCACAACGTCGAGATTTACGGCGGGAACGTTCAGGTCGAATCTGAGCTTGGAAAGGGGACCCGTTTCAGCATACAGTTGCCCGGTCGATCGCTCATGAAACTACGAAAATGAGAGCTCCATTGCCTCCCGTCCTCATCATCGATGATGAGAAGAACATGCGCCTGTCCCTGGAGGCCGTGCTGACCGACGCCGGTTATGCCGTGCGCGCGGCCGACTCGGCCGAACTGGCGCTCAAGTTGCTGGCCGAAGCCGAGTTCTTCATGGCGATTACCGACGCCCGGTTGGGCGGCATGACGGGCTATGAGTTTCTTGAGGTCGCCCGCAATCGCTGGCCCCAACTGCCGGTCCTGATCATCACCGCCTACGCGACCCCCCGCCTGGCCGTCGAAGCGATCAAGGCCGGCGCCATCGATTACCTGGCCAAAC
>JAGWYX010000913.1 GCA_018969165.1 Verrucomicrobiota bacterium | reverse complement strand
TCGCATCGCCGTGGTCGCGGTAAACACGATGCTCGCCTCGGCCACCGGCGCGTTGGCTTCAACGCTCTGGATGTGGTGGGTCCGGACCAAGAAGCCGGATCCGTCCATGATGAGCAACGGCATGTTGGCGGGCCTGGTCGCCATCACCTGTCCATGTGCCTTCGTCAGCGCTGCCGGCGCCTCCATCCTCGGCGCGGTGGCCGGGATTCTCGTGGTGGAAGCAGTGTTCTTCTTCGACAAGATCGGGATCGACGACTGCGTAGGTGCCATTTCCGTGCACGGCGTCAATGGCGCCTGGGGTTGTCTTTCCCTGGGATTGTTTGCCGATGGGACGTACGGGGACGGTTTCAACGGGGTAGCTGGCAACGTGACGGGGCTCTTTTACGGCGGTGGTTTCAGCCAATTGATCGCGGAATTCATCGGCGTGACCACCTGCTTTGTGACCCTGTCGATCCTGGCTCTGATCGTCTATTACATCGCCGAGAAGCTCGTCGGGAATCGAGTCCCGGTGGAGGTTGAGATGGACGGCCTTGACATCCCGGAAATGGGAGTTCTTGGGTACAACGGTTTCTCGATGGACAAAGATTCGGAAACCCCGGTGGTAAAGGCATAGCTGGCGCGAGCGCACCTGCGCTGCATCGAGTCGGCGACCGCGCGGGGTCAAGACTCCGCGCGGTTCGCGACGAAATAATAATCACTCACATCATGAGGAATCAACTGGCATACATGATCCAAGTATTTGTCGCTCTGACGGTGGGCACGCTTCTGGGGGCCGGTTTTGGATGGATTCAAGACCGCGCGCGACGGTGCAATGAACAATTGCAGATGGAGGGCAAGCTCAACAGCGGTTGGGCCGTGATTCCGGGCTCCGGAGCGCGTGCGGCCTACCTACTCATCGCTTTGGTCCTGGTGCAGTTCTTGTGCCCGATCTTGTTCCTAAACGGGACGCAGTGGTGGGTTTCCGCGGGTGTGGTCGCTGGGTATGGCTGGCTGCTTTTTTGTCAACTTCGCCACCGCCGGGCGCATGGGCTCTGAGTGTCGGCATCTGGTTTAACCCTGCGGAACCAGGCGTATACCGGCCGAGCGCTCCTGAACGAAATCGCGGCTTCGCGGGGCCATGTGCGGGATCACAGATTCAAGTGGTGTTGGTCCGGTGATCCAGCCGTGGCCCTGCGTTTTGACTGCTCCCCCGATCCCAGGCTTCCAGGGCGAAGCGGGCTGCGGCCAGGCGCCTGGTCGGCGACCTGAGGTGAGGAAAAAGGCTGAATTCGGAGGAAAGTCCAGTAAACTCGACGTGTGTTTGGCGTGAGCGAGGAAAACCAGCGCATCGGGGCCGAACCTTGGCCACCGGGTGAACCGCCAGACACGTCCCTCTGGTTGCAGTACTTCATGGCGGTCGTCGTCGTGGTGGGGATTGCCCTGCCCGCCGCACTGGTGCAGCCGGTGCTGGGGCACCGGGCGATCGCCCTGGTTTACCTGTTGGCCGTGGTAGTGATGGCGCTATTCGTCGGGCGCGGCCCCACGCTGCTCGCCGCGACCCTGAGCGCCCTGTTTTGGGATTTCTTTTTCCTGGCGCCGGTCCCCCATTTGCGCATCTCGGACCCGGAGGACGTGATGCTGTTTGCGACGTATTTCGTGGTGGCATTGGTCCTCGGGGAACTGACGGCCCGGATTCGCACGCGCGAGCAGGCCCAGCGGCAGGGAGAGGTCCGGGCGACGGCCCTCTACAGCCTTACCCGCGGGTTGGTGGGAGCTCCCAGCCTGGATGAACTGGTCGAAACCGCGGTGCAGGAGACCGACCGGGCGTTCCAGGTTCACACAGCCCTGTTGCTGCCGGCTCCCGCTGGCCATCTCCATTATCACGCCCACGCGGCCAGTTCCTATGAGATCACGGGACCGGACCAGCCGGTGGCAGACTGGGTGTTCGAACATGCCCGGCCCGCCGGGCGATTCACCAGCCACGAGCCCCAGGCGGAGGCGCTGTTCCTGCCGGTGATGGCCGGCGAGCGGATGATGGGGGTGATGGCGATCAATTTTCAGGCCCCGATACCACCGGCCGGCCGCCAGCGGGATCTACTGAATGCGTTCCTGCAGCAGATCGCCCTGGCGTTGGACTGCCACCGGCTGCGGAAGGAATCGGAAGCGGCGAAACTCCTGGTCGAGTCGGAACGTTTAAGCAAGAATCTG
>JAGWYX010000912.1 GCA_018969165.1 Verrucomicrobiota bacterium | reverse complement strand
GATCGAGGAATCCTGGAGCCTGCTGTTCGACCCCCGCCAGCAGCCCGGCCCATTCCTGCTGCTGGATTCCTACCGCGAAATGATCGGCGCCGCCCTGGCCTACCGCGGCCATAGCCTCAACTCGACTGACGTGCGGGACCTCAAGGCGTCCCGCGACCTGCTGCTGGCCGTCAAACGCCGCGCGCTCGGTTTCGAGGGCAGCGTCGGCTGCGTCGAGCGGGTCGCCGCCGGCCAGGCCGTCGCCGCCATCGCCTACAATGGCGACGCGGTCAAACGGATGGCGGATGCTCCCGACACCCGTTTCTTCGTGCCCCGCGAGGGCAGTGAGATTTGGGTGGACAACCTGGCGATCCCCACGCGCGCGCCGCATCGCGACCTGGCGCTGCAGTTCCTCAACTACATCCTCCTCCCCAAGGTCGGCGCCCGGCAGTCCAACTTCAGCCGTTATGCGACGCCCAACGCGGCGGCCAAACCCTTGGTCAACCCGGCGGACCTCAACAACCCGGTGATCTACCCGCCCCCGGAAATCATGCGGCGCCTGCAGTTCACCGAGGAACTCGGCGTCCAGAGCCGGCTTTACGACGAGGTTTGGACGGTCGTCAAATCGCGTTGAGGCCCGCCGCCGGCCGCGGTCCGGATTCCCGCCATTCCTGGACCCAGTGCCGCCGGGTCGGGGCAATTCCGCCGATTCGGGTTTGACAGGACCGCGCCTTTACATCACCGTATCAGCGTATCAACGTATGAGGACGACGGTGACGTTGGATGACGACGTTTTCGAGGCGGCCAAGGCCCTGGCCCAGGCCTCCGGCAAACAGTTGGGGCAGGTCTTGTCGCACCTGGCCCGGCGCGGTCTGCGGGTCCGGGCGGGGAACACCGCAAAGAGCGGGTTGCCCGTGTTCAAAGTGTCCCCGGGCGCGCCCGTGATCCCGAGCCGCCGCGCGGTGGAGTTGCTGGCCCAGGAGGAGACATGACGCCGGCGCTTTTGGATGTCAACGTGCTGCTGGCCCTCGCCTGGCCCAACCACCAGTATCACGCCGAAGCCCACCGTTGGTTTTCGCGCCAAGCCCGGGGCGGTTGGGCGACGATCGCCGCAACCCAATTGGCGTTCATCCGGCTGTCGTCCAATCCAGCATACACGCCGGATGCGGTTTCGCCGCGGGACGCTGCGACCCTGCTGAGCCGGTGGTTGACTCATCCCGGGCACCACTTCTGGCCGTCTCCGGCGGCGGCGGCGGTGGAGGTCTACCGGAATGCCCTGGGGTATCACCAGGTCAATGACGCTTATTTGGTCGAAGCGGCGCGCCGCGCCAAGGGCCGATTGGTCACCTTCGATCACCGGCTGAAAGCGCATGATCCCGCCGGCAAGGTGGTTTGTCTGATCGTTGAACCGTTAAGTCGCTGAATCGCTGAACGCCGAGAGCCTGTTGAGCCCGCCAACGTTTCATCCATCCCACCTTACGCCACCCGCTCCGCGCACGGCTGCCCATACGGCAGGGTCTCCGGCAATTCGGCGTATTCGCGGATCGCCTGCCACAGGCGCGAAAAATCCTTGTTCACGTCGCCGGACAAACAATCGGTGATGTCACCGGCCAGCGGCGGGTATTTCTTGCAGAGCACGCGGAAGCTGAAGTTCAGGTCGTAAAAGGCATAGACCAGCTTGCGCATGTTCTCGACCCCCTCGCGCAAGGCCGCGCCGTAGGCCGCGAACCGCGCCGCCGAGTAATCGCGCGCCACCAGGGCCTCGTGCACCACGTCGGCCGCCATCGTCCCGCTCTTCAACGCCAGCATCACCCCCGACGAAAAAACCGGGTCCAGAAACGCGAACGCATCCCCCACCATCGCCAGCCCGTCCACCGCGCAATACTTCGAGTGAAACGAGTATTCGCCGGTGATCCGATACGGCCCGGTCTGGACCCCGGCCGCCAGGTGGTCCTTGATCCACTGGTTTTCCTCGAGCTCGCGCCGGAAGATTTTTTCCGGGTCCTTGACGCCGCCGCGCATCAGGTACGGTCCTTCGGCCACCACGCCGACGCTGATCATGTCGTTGTGCTGCGGGATGTACCAGAACCAGCCTTTCTCGGGGACATAGGCGACGGTGGTGGCCCCGGCGTCGATGCCCGGATCGCGTTGGGCCCCGCGGTAATAGGTCCAGACCGCCACCTTGCGCAGTTTCGGGTCGGGCAGCCGCCA
>JAGWYX010000911.1 GCA_018969165.1 Verrucomicrobiota bacterium | reverse complement strand
CACGCAAGGGGCGCAAGCATGTCCTGCGCGTCATCCGCGAAATTCTGTTCCACCAACCCCGCCGCCGCGGCACCGACCTCAACGCCGCCCTCGAGTTCCTCGTTCGCGTCACCCCGCACCGCGCCATCGCCGTCGTCGTCTCCGATTTCCTCGGCCAGACCTTTCCCACCCGCTCCGATATCGTCGCGCACCTCCGCCGCAAGGTCGTCCTGTCCGAGTCCCTCGGTCAAACCTCCCTCACCGCCCTGCGCCAGGCCAATCGCCGCCACGATGTCGTTGCCGTCCAAATCACTGACCGTTTCGAACTCGAACTTCCCGCCCTCGGACGGCTCGTGCTCAAGGACGCCGAGACCGGCGAGGTCGTCGAAGTCAACACCGGCGACGAACGCCGGCGCGCCGCCTTCGCCAAACGCCAGGCCCAGGCCCAGGCCGATTTGAAGCGGCTGTTCCGCGCCGCCGGGATTGACTCGATCCAATTGCGCACCGATCAACCCTACGCCGCCGCGCTCGGCCGCTTTTTCGAGACCCGCGAACACCGGCGGCTCCGCGGATGAAAACCAATTCCGCCGCGCTCATCGTTCCAGCCCCGCCGGCCACCCCGGACACCAACGACATCCGCGGTCTCAAACCGCCCGTCCCGATCCCGGCCCAGTGGGCCTGGCTCTGGGGCACGCTGGCCGCGCTCGCCTTGGCCGCGCTGGCAGGCTGGCTCTGGCGCCGACGGCGCAAACGCCCCCCCCTCGCACCCGCGACTCCCCCCGTCCCAGCACACGTTCGCGCCCGCCAACGACTCCACGACGCCTACGCCCTCCTGAGTGAACCCCACCGCTTTTGTTTCGCCGTGTCCAACGCAATCCGGTGGTATCTCGAGGAACGTTTCGATTTCCACGCCCCCGAGCGCACCACCGAAGAATTCCTGAGCGAACTCCAGCACTCGACGCTGCTGACCGCCGATCAAAAAGCCACTCTCGAGAATTTCCTGGGCCGATGCGACCTGGTGAAATTCGCCCGCTACGAACCCACTGAAACCGAACTGCGCGAGTTGCACCGCGCGGCGCTCCGCTTGGTCGATGAAACCGAGCCCCTCTCCTACCAGCCCGAGGCGGCCGCCGCACCGGTCACGGCATGAACCGAATGCCTGCCGGTGATTTCACCCCGCTGACCTCGCCATGACGTTCGCCCATCCATTCCTGCTCCTGCTGCTCCTGCTCCTGCCGCCGCTGGCGTGGATGAAAGGCCGGCACGGCCGCGAATCCGCCTTCCTGTATTCCTCCGTTCAACTGGTCAAGGGGATCACCGGCATCACCCGCTCCCGCGCCGGCAGTTTTCTGCCCAAACTCCGCTGGCTGGCGTTGGCCCTGTTCGTCGTCGCCCTGGCCCAACCCCGCCTCCCCGAAGGCGAAGCCAAAATCACCGCCAGCGGCATCGACATCGTCGTCGCCCTCGACCTCTCCGGTAGCATGGCCTCGGAGGATTTCACCCTCAACAACCAGCCCGCCAACCGCCTGGCGGTGGCCAAGGACGTGCTCGAGCGCTTCATCGACCGACGCCCCAACGACCGCATCGGCCTGGTGGCCTTCGCCGGACGCGCCTACGTCGCCGCCCCATTGACCCTCGACCATGATTTTCTGCTCCAGAACCTCCAGCGCCTCAATATCGGCACCATCGAGGACAGCACCGCCATCGGCTCGGCCTTGATGACCTCCCTCAACCGGTTGCGCGATCTGAAGTCCAAAAGTAAGATCATCATTCTCATGACTGATGGTCAGAACAACGCCGGCAAAGTCCCACCGCTGACCGCCGCCGAGGCCGCCCAGGCCCTCAAGGTCAAAGTCTATACGATCGGCGTCGGCACCCACGGCACCGCTCCCTACCCGCAAATCGATGCCTTCGGACAAAAAACCTACGTCCAGATCCCCGTCGATATCGACGAGAACACTCTCAGGAAAATCGCCGATCAGACCGGCGGCAAATACTACCGCGCCGACAATTCGGCGAACTTGAACCGCATTTACGACGAAATCGATCGCATGGAAAGAACCGAGGTCGCGGTCAAAAAATACCAGCATTATCAGGAGCTGATGGAATGGGTCGTTCTGCCGGGCTTGGTCGTGCTCCTGCTCGAGGTTATCTTGACTCACACCGTATGGCGCAAATTACCATAATCAGTCCGTGGTCAGTCGTCCGTTG
>JAGWYX010000910.1 GCA_018969165.1 Verrucomicrobiota bacterium | reverse complement strand
CTCCGGGCCGAGGTCATGCGACTCAGGGACGCCACGCGGCAGGCGCACGGTGAAGAACGAGCCCTGGCCCATCTTGCTGGACACCTCCACCGACCCGTGATGCGCCTGTACGACGGCCTTGACCAGGCTCAGCCCCAGGCCCAGGCCCTTCTCGTTCCGGCTCTTGTCGCCGCGGTAGAGCCGGTCCCAAATCCGCGGCAAATCCTCGGCCGAAATCCCGCGCCCGTTGTCGCGCACGGTCAGCACGATCTGGTGGTCGTGCGCCGCGGCGGCGATCTCGACGCGGCCGCCGTCGGGGGTGTATTTGACGGCGTTGTCGATCAGGTTGGCCAGGGCCTGCTGGAGGCGATTGCGGTCCGCCCGCACGCGAAGCGTTTCCGGGACGCTGGTCTGGAGGGTGATCTTTTTCTCTTCGGCCACGATGCGGTAGAGTTCGACGACATCGCGGACCAGGTCGGCCAGGTTGAGGGTGACCGGCTCCAGCCTCATGGTGCCGGTCTCGGCTTCGGAGATGTCCATGAGGGTTTTGAGCATTGTCAGGACGCGTTCGGATTCCTCCATGGAATCGGCGAGGGCCTCGCGCAGGGAATCCGGGTTGTCGGTGTTCTGCAGGGCCAACTCGGCGGTGCCGCGGAGCCGGGCCATGGGGGTGCGGAGGTCATGGGCCACGTTGTCGAGCGCCTCGCGCATGCCGCGGATCAGCGCTTCGTTCTTTTGCAGCATCCGGTTGAAGAGATTGACCAATTCGTCGAGTTCGTCGCCGGTCTGGCGTTCGGGCACGCGGGCGTTCATCTGGCCAGTGCTGAGGATGGTCCGGACCGTGGCGATCAATTGCCGGATCGGCCGGAGCGCGCGATAGGTGAGCAGGGCGCCGCCGGAGAAGCCGACCACGACGACGGCGATCATCACCGCGCCGAAGACCAGGCGGAAGTTGGCAAGGAGATCTTCGGAGGTTTCGGTGCTTTTGCCGACCTGGAGCCAGCGGCCATCGCGGAGCTGGGCCGAGGCGAACAGCCAGACGTTGCGCGGGTCCTTGCCGGTGAGCGAGAACCACGGGCGGGCGGCGTCCACGGGGATGGCTTCGACCTTGCCGAGGTCGAAATCGCGCCAGGCGAACGGGATGCTCAGGAACAGGGCGTCGGTGTCGGGAGCATTGCCGGCGATGCGGACAAAGAAGGCGTTGCGCTCGCCGTAGCGGCTATCCATGAACCGCTGGTTGAGCCCCGCCAGGCCGCCGCGTTCGTACCAGGCGCGGTATTCCTCGAGTTTGGCGCCGATGAGTTCCTTTTCTTTCTGCTGGATGGTGGTGGCCAGCCACACGTAGGCCAGGAGGAACAACGCGAAACTGGCGAAGATGAAGAAGGCCGAGTGCCACAGGTTCAACCAGAGGCTGAAGCGGTGTCCGGCGCGTTCAACCGGGCTTGAGGACATAACCGACGCCTCGCAGGGTGTGGATCATCTTCGGGTCGAAATCGCGGTCCACCTTGTTACGCAAGCGGCAAACCACGACATCCACCACGTTGGTCTGCGGGTCGAAACTGTAGTCCCACACGTGCTCCAGAATCAGCGCCTTGGAAACGACCTTGCCGGCATTGCGCATCAGGTACTCGAGCAGCGAGAATTCCTTGGCCTGGAGTTCCAGCTTGCGATCCCTGCGCCAGACCTCGCGCGTCAGCAGGTCCATCGTCAGGTCCCCCACCGTCAGCTTCGTCGGCTCCGTTGCCGTCGTCGAGCGGCGGATCAGGGCTTGCACGCGGGCCAGCAGCTCGCTGAAGGCAAAGGGTTTGACCAGGTAATCGTCGCCGCCACTCTGCAGGCCGCGAATCCGGTCATCGACGGAGGCCTTGGCGCTGAGGATGATGACCGGCAAGTGGACGCGCCGGCGGCGCAGCTCCTGCACCAGGCTCAGGCCATCGAGCTTGGGCAGCATGATGTCGATGACCGCGGCGTCGTAGGGCGTGTTCAGCGCCAGGTGCAGGCCGTCCTCGCCCTCGATCGCGTCGTCCACCGCGAAGCCATTCTGCTTGAGTCCCTTGATGACGAACGAGGCGATTTTCTTGTCGTCTTCGACCACCAGAATACGCATCCGGCTGCCATCTTGTGGCACCCGAAGGTCCGGGTCAACGGCCGTGTTCGGAGGGCTGGAGGGCATTTGCATCTTGGGTCCGAACCCAACGGTCTCGAGACGGCGACGT
>JAGWYX010000909.1 GCA_018969165.1 Verrucomicrobiota bacterium | reverse complement strand
AGATTGGGACGATGAACCGCGGCACCTCCTCTGCCGCCCTGCGGGCACCCTCCTCCGCTGGCAGCGGAGGAGAAGGGCGGGGAGAGCAGGCGCCCGTTGCTGCCCGGTTCATAGAGCGGCCAGCCCAGCCGCAGGCGCCGGACGCGGCAGCGAAGGTCATGCGCGCCATTCCCCCGCGATTCCGCGATTCCATACCCGGAATTAATGGTTGCCATACCCCTGACTGTGCCTATACTGGAGGGATGAGTTTGCGCCGAAAGCTCGTGTGTGCTGCCGTCGTGCCGGCCCTGCTATTGCTGGGGACCGGTTGCGGCGGTTTCAGCGCCTCGCCGGCCGTTTCCCCGGGGATGTTCTTTCTCCCCGGTCTGGGACAGGCTCCAGCGAACCCGCCGGCCGCCCCCGCGCCGGTGACGGACGTCGCTTTCAACGCGAATCCCGCCGCTTCCCGCTAATCTTATGCGATTCCCCCTCGCGTTGACGGCGAAGATCGCCGGTCACATCATCCAGCATAAACTCCGCCGCACGCCAAAATTCGCCTTGGTCCTGCAGCTCGAGCCCCTGCACACCTGCAATCTGACCTGCACCGGTTGCGGCCGCATCCGCGAATACTCGACCAGCCTCAAGGACATGATGAGCCTCGAGGATTGCCTCGGCGCGGCTACCGAATGCGACGCGCCGATGGTCTCGATCTGCGGCGGTGAACCGTTGATCTACCCGAAGATCGAGGAACTCGTGGAAGGGTTGCTCCGGCAAGGACGCATTGTCTATGTCTGCACGAACGGGATGTTCATGCGCAAGAAGATGAGGGATTACCTGGCCGGCGTATATTCCCCCGCGCTGGAACCGAAACTCGCGAAACTGCTTTCCGAAAAGCTGATTTCCGACAAGGACGTCGAGGCCATCCGCAAAGGCAAGACCGACGGCCGTCCAACCATCCGTCCTTCGAAATGGATGTACTGGAACGTACACATCGACGGCCTCGAATACACGCACGACCTGATCGTCGAACGCGAAGGCGTTTTCAAGGAATGCGTCGAAGCCGTGCGCATGGCCAAGATCATCGGCTACCAGGTCGCGACCAACACCACCGTTTACAAGGAAACCGATGTGCGGGAGATCGAGCAGATGTTCGAGTTCTTCTCCGCGCTCGAAGTCGATGGCCACACCATCTCGCCCGGCTACGAATACGACGCCGCCAAGAAGGACATGGTCAAGCGGCTCAACCGGCGGCCGGAAGACTTCTTCCTCACACGCCAAATGACGCGCGAGAAGTTCGCCAAAATCCAGGAGTGGGGCGAGCGCTTCACGATTTTCGGCACGCCGGTTTACCAGGAGTTCCTGGCCGGCAAACGCGAGCTGACCTGCACCGCCTGGGCCATCCCGACCCGCAACATCCGCGGCTGGAAAGCCCCGTGCTACCTCATGACCGACGGCCACTACGCCGGCTACCAGGAAATGCTCGACAAAGTGGACTGGGACAAATACGGCGTGGTGGACGGGGTCGCCCGCGATCCGCGCTGCGAAAACTGCATGGTCCATTGTGGTTACGATCCCAGCGGCGCCCTCGGCACCAATTACCAGCGGGGCGATAATTGGAAGAATTTCAAATACAACTTCGGCGCGAAGCCAAGACCGTATTATCCGGGACGGAGCGTGAATGCGTTCAACGGGTTCTCGGCCGGCAAAGGCCACCTCGCCGAGGCCAAGGCGGCCCTCAAATCCGCCGCCGCCGACAACGGGAACGGCGCAGCGCACGTTGGGATTTCCTGCGGCTCGGGCGACCCAACGGAGCGCGACCAGTTGCTGGCGAAGATCGGTTCGAAACTCAAGGTGAAAACCGGATAAAACCCCGCTACACTTACGGCATGAGTACGATTCTCGAAATCGAACGGGCGATCGAACGGCTGGCCCCGGGTGAACGGGCCAAGCTGGGAGTGTGGTTCGCCGAGCGCGAGGCCAAGGACTGGGATGCACAAGTGGACGCGGACGCCGCCGCCGGCAAGCTCGATTTCCTGTTTCGCGAAGCCGACGCCGAGCGGGAAGCGGGTGACCTCACGAGCTGGCCGCCGAACGGGTGAAGTCGAAGGCCACGCGCCGGTTCTGGCGGGCCTACCAAGCCCTGCCACCGCAGGCCCAGGCTTTGGCACGAAAGTCGTATAAACTCTGGATGCAGGATCACCAATATCCCTCGCTGCA
>JAGWYX010000908.1 GCA_018969165.1 Verrucomicrobiota bacterium | reverse complement strand
CGGAAACCAGTTGGCGACCAGGACGAGGGTGGCTGGATAAACGGCGCTTTCGGCGACCCCGAGGAGGAACCGCATGCCGAGGAATTGATTTGGGGTTTGGACCAAACCGCCGCCGACGGCGCAGAGTCCCCAGAAGACCAGGAAGATGCTGATCAACCATTTGGCGCTCCAGCGGTGCGCGAAGTGGCCGCCGGGAATCTGCAACGAGACGTAGCCGAAGAAAAAAATCCCCGTGGCCAGCCCCGCCAATTCGGAGTCCATCCCCAAAGCGGACTTCATCGGCTCCAGCGCCAGGGAAATATTGGTACGGTCAACGTACGAAATGGTGTACATGACAAACGCCACGGGGAGAATTCGCAGCCAGCGCCGGTGAGTCATGCGCGGAGTGTAGAAGCGGTGCTGCCCGGAAACAAGCCCGCAGCCCGGGAGAATAGCAGGTCTCATTTTGAAAAGCTATGGTTTGACCCCTTTATCGGATGCCCAACCATCCCGTAGCAGCCGACGTAAGTCGGCTCTGATCGCCTTCAGTGGAAGCGTGAGCGGACTCACGTCCGCTGCTACCCGGCTCAGGCTGCGTCCGGTCGGCTGGCGCACTCCGCCCGGGCGCGGCCTTCCAAAGGACCTCGGGCTTCAATTGCCAAACCGGAGGTCGTAACGCACCGCGTTGGGCACCGGCTCGATCCAGGTTTCGTCCTGGTTGCCGTGCACGACCGGGATCGACGTCAAGTGGCCCTGGACATCGAAAGCTGCGCAGTCGCGCACTCGGCCGTGCGCGTGGAACGGACGCCGAATGACGAACGCCCCGTCGCCGGAAATGCGGATCACCTGCAGACGATTGCGGCCGCCCGACGAAATGGCCAACGCGCCGTTGGCGGCGGCCTCAGGCGTGCGCAGCCAGTGCCCGCGCCCGTCGAGATAGACGTCATCGGGGCACCGGAGATAATCGACCTTGTTGGTGCCATCGAGCGCCGAGTAACTGAACAGTCGGCCGTCCCGGGAAAAGGCCGCCCAACCCGCCGGGGGCAAGGTCAAGTGCGAAGGTCGAAGTCCGAAGTCCGAAGCGACGGCGGCCTGCCGGGTGATGGCCGGCGCCGGAATGCGCCAGTTCTCGGTGGGGTGATCGTTGAGCCAGAGTTCGAGGCCGTCCGGGTAGGCGACGAAGAGTTGGCGGCGGGACCGTGGCAGGTCACGCGCGACGGCTTCGGACACACCGCACAGCCTGGCGCCGTCCCAGTAGGCGATGCGTGCCGGCGTTTTGAGGGCGTAGCGGGCTTGGACGGGTTGGAGCATGTAATAGGAGCGGCAGGCGCGGGTGATGCCGTGTTGTTCCTCGACGAGCCAGCCGATGTGCCCATAGGCCATCGTGGCGAGGATGAACCGGTCGATGGCCCCATCGATGTTCCGCGGCGATTGCCAGTCGGGGATCGCCGCGCAGAAATTCGCGGTCCAGCCCATGCCGATGTCGCATTCCTTGGTGTGAATTTGGTAGAGGTCGAACACGGGCAACAACGGTTCGCTGGCCAGGGGATGACCGTCGTAAGCCAAGCCGTAATTGCCGTCGGCCAGGCCGGCATAGAGCCACTGGTAGGTGCCTTCCGAGAAGATCGGTCCGTGATAGACGCGCGAGTCGTTCCGGAGCAACTGGCCATAGGCGTAGAACGTTTGCGCGAAGGTCCCTGCCCCGGGAACGCGCGCGTCGTAATCGTTGTAGTGCCAGGGCGCGACGGCGGTGCTCACGTCGGTGTAGGCGCTGCTGGGGTGGTAACGCCGCTCGATTTGCGGAGCCAGCCGCGCGTCGAACTCGACCGCGCGGAGCGGTTTCTCGGCCCAGCAGCGGGGCCAGGCGCTGCGCCAGTTGCCGTCCGGCAGGCGCTGCACGCTGTCCGGGTCCCAGAACTGGTTGACGGGAGCGAAGTCGGTGTAATTGCTATAGAGGCCAGCCAACCAACCCAGGCCCCGTTGGTGCGCCACGTAGCGCTGGAGGGCGCCGTCGCCGCCCCTTTTGGGCGCGGCGTGGAGGCGCAGGGTGAAGCTTTCACCCCCGTCGCGCCAGGCGATTTCGTGATTGCACTGGATGAGCTTGGTGATGCCGTAAGCGCGCAGCATCTCGCTGCGTTCTGCTTCCTTGGCGTAGTCTTGCGGTCCCCAGGACTCCTGCCAGAGTCGGTCGCCAGCCTGGCGGGCGTGGCGTCCGATCG
>JAGWYX010000907.1 GCA_018969165.1 Verrucomicrobiota bacterium | reverse complement strand
TCACAGACTCGCGCTCCAACCGCAAATTCGGACACCGCCAAGTTTTCGTATCTCTTTCGCGGGCGGTGTTTTTCCATCGAGGACTCGATGAGCCAGGCGCGCGGTGGAACCGGATACGATTTTCCCGCGTGACCGAGGCGCGGAGTCGTGGCATCTTCGCTCCGTGACTCCGACGGAAGCCCACAAATTGCTCGAAGCCTTTCGGACCGGCCGCATCAGCCGCGACGAAATCGTGCGCAAATTCCAGGCGGCGCCTGTGGCGAATCTGGGCTTTGCCCAGGTGGACACCCACCGCGCCCTGCGCAAAGGTTTCCCCGAGGTCGTTTTCGGCGCCGGCAAGACTCCGGAGCAAGTGGTCAAAATCGTCGGCCAACTCACCGACCACGAACAGCGCGTGCTGGTCACGCGCGTCAACCCCGAGCACGCCCGGCTCCTGCGGCGGAAATTCAAACAGGCGACTTACCACCAGACCGCCCGCTGCGTGACGATCGAGAAAAAGAAACTGGCGAAACGGCCGGGCACCATCGCCGTCCTCTGCGCCGGCACGAGCGACCTCCCGGTGGCCGAAGAAGCGGCAGTCACAGCCGATTTCACGGGCAACCGGGTCGAGCGCGCCTACGACGTCGGCGTGGCGGGGTTGCATCGTTTGCTCAACCGGCTGGACCTGATTCAACACGCCCATGTCGTGATCGTCGTGGCGGGGATGGAAGGGGCCCTCCCCAGCGTGGTGGCCGGGCTGGTATCCTCGCCGGTCATCGCCGTGCCCTCCAGCGTGGGCTACGGCGCCAGTTTCGGCGGCATCGCCGCCCTGCTGGCGATGCTCAACAGTTGCAGCAGCGGCGTCACGGTGGTGAATATCGACAATGGCTTCGGCGCCGGCTACGCCGCCAACCAGATCAATGCGCTGTGTCACGGCGGCTTCTGAACCCATTGCCCCTCGATGAGCGATCTCTACCTTGACATCTTCAGCGGCATCAGCGGCGATATGTTCCTGGGCGCGTTGCTCGACCTCGGCGTCGAGCTGCACCAGGTCGAACTCGAGCTGGCCAAACTCGGGCTGCACGGCTATCACCTCCACGCCACCCGCAGGCACAAATCGAACATCCAAGGCGTCAAGTTCGACGTGCACCTCGAGGCCGATCATCATCCGGATGACCCGGTGCACCCGCAGCACCAGCCTGCGCACGCGGGACACGGAGACGAGTGCCACCACGGCCACGCGCATCACCACGACGAGCGGTCAGCCGCCGACCCTCACGGCCACCACCACGGGCAGGGTCACGCTCACGACCATGACCACGACGAGCCCCACCCCGAACACCTCCCTGGCCGGAACTTCGCCGATATCCAAAAAATGATCGCCGCCAGCGCTTTGTCACCGTGGGTCAAAGAGAAATCGACCGCGGTATTCCGGCGCGTCGCGGTGGCGGAGGGAAAAATCCACGGGCACCCGCCCGCCGCAGTCCATTTCCACGAAGTCGGCGCCGTGGATTCGATCGTGGACATCGTGGGCGCGTGCGTGGCGTTGGAGATGCTGGGAAAACCGCGGGTGCTGGCCGCGCCAGTGGTCGAGGGCTCCGGCTGGGTCGATTGCGCCCACGGGCGCTTCCCGGTGCCGACCACCGCGACGCTCGAGATTCTGGGCGCGCGCGGCATCGCGTTGACCCAATGCGCCGAACCGCACGAGCTGGTCACGCCCACTGGCGCCGCGTTGCTCGCCGAGTTCGTCGAACAATTCGGGCCGATGGAAGGGTTGATTGCGACGCGAGTCGGCTACGGCCTGGGCACGCGCGAGCTGGCATCGCGCCCCAATGTCTTGCGCGCGGTCCTCGGCACCGCCACCGTCACGGGCCCGGCCGGCGACCACGACTGGGAGACCGACCGGATCGCCGTGCTGGAAACGAACCTGGACGACCTCAACGCCGAAATCCTCGGGCACTTTGTCGAGCGCGCCCTGGCGGCGGGCGCGCTCGATGTGTTCCACACGCCGATCCACATGAAGAAGAACCGGCCGGGCGTGTTGCTCACCGTGCTCTGCGCCGCCTCCGACGCGGATCGGTTCTCGGAATTGATCCTGCGCGAGACCAGCGCCTTCGGGGTCCGCCGCAGCCTCATCGAGCGCCGGAAGTTGCGACGCGAGTTCACTCGAGTCAAATTGCCGTATGGCGAAGTCACGGTCAAACTCGGCACGCTCGACC
>JAGWYX010000906.1 GCA_018969165.1 Verrucomicrobiota bacterium | reverse complement strand
AATCTGCAATCCGCAATCTGCAATCCGCAATCTGCAATCCGCAATCTGCAATCCGCAATCCGCAATCTGCAATCCGCAATCCGCAATCTGCAATCCGCGATTTCCTCGTCCTCACGGCTGGGTTTCCTCGGCCGCCGGTTCCGCGGGCTCCGCCTCGGGGGCTTCCTCGTCCTCGGCCGGCTCGGGTTGGTCTTCCGGCTCGCTGGCGCCGCTCAACTTCATCGCGCCGGCAAACAATCCCGTGAACAGCCCGCCGCTGGTCAGCGTGTTGCGAAAGAATTTCCACGTCTCCGGCCACCCGGCCGTCCCGACCGTCAGGGCTTGGAGCCAGCCGGCGAGTGTCTTGGGGTATTCCGGGTTTTCGAGCCACGAGAAGGTGTTGGTGACGAAATAGAACAGGATCGCCCCGAGCAACCCGCCGCCCAACAACGTGATCCATGATGCCCGCGCCGTCAGCCCTCGGCCCAGCCAGATCAAGGCGGCATACGCCGCGTAATTGCCCAGTTGGAACACGCTCAGCGGCGGGACATGGTAATAAAAGAGGTTCAGCAGAATGTCGCTGCCCAGCAGCGTGCCCAGCGGCAGCCACCAGGCCAGGCGCGGCGGGAAATAGACCCCGGCGCAGAACGCCAGCGCGTAAGCGGCGCTGAAGTTGGCCGGCAGCAACCCCGGCCAGCGCGTCAGCGCGAACACGACCATCAGCGCGATCGGCAGCACGCCGTTCCATTTCACCTTCATGAAAATCCATCATACGCCAAGCTGGGACGATGACAAGCGGGGGGTTGGCGCGGCCATCTCAGGCGAGAATGGAGAAGGGAGAATGGCTCGGGGCATCTGGCGAGGCGCGCCTCGGATCGGAACCACGAATGGACACCGATGAAGAACCCCGGAGGCCACGGATCGAAAAGCTCGGTGATCCGCCGGATCCACGCCAGCCGCAGTTCATTGCCCCGCGCCTTTGTCGGTTCCCGCGACCCGGCCTGGCCTGCCGGTCGGCAGACACGCGGCGGACGGCGAGGCAAATCGCGGCCCGGGATGCGGGATGCGAAGATATTGGATATGGGATACTCGATCCTCGCATCTCGATGTCAGGTTGCCTTCCCTTCCGCCCTCCGTGTTTCGGTCCTTCCGTGCTTCCGTGATTTGCGCTATCCCTCTTCCGTGCTCACAGCGATTCCCAAGAACATGCGCGCCGTCGTCTTTCGCGGCGTCAACGATCTCCGCCTGGAAACCGTCCCTGTCCCGCGCCTCCGCCCCGGCGAGCTGCTCGTCCGGGTCGCCGTCTGCGGCATTTGCCCGACCGACATCAAGAAAATCCAATACGGCACCGTGCCGCCTCCGCGCATTTTCGGCCACGAAACCGCCGGCACCGTCGTCCGCGTCGGCGACCGCGCGCGGGGCTTCGCGGTCGGGGACCGCGTGGCTTTGCACCATCATGTTCCTTGTCTGCGTTGTCATGCCTGTCGCCACCGCGCCTTTGCCCAATGCGCGCAATACAAGCGCACCGGCATCACCGCCGGGTTCGAGCCGGCCGGTGGCGGTTACGCCGAATACGTGCGCGTGCTGCCGTGGGTGCTCCCGGGCGTCGTCAAAATCCCGGCCCGCAACACCTTCGTCGAAGGCGCGATGCTCGAACCGGTCAACACCGTCCTCAAGGCGGTCAACCGCTTGACCTTGTTGCGCGGCGATGTGGTCCTGGTCGTCGGGCAGGGACCGATCGGCTTGCTGTTCACCCGCCTGCTGGCCTTGCGCGGCCTCGCGGTGATTGCCAGCGACCTGCTCGAGGAACGGCTGAAACTGGCGCGCCGCTTCGGGGCGCGCTGGACCTTGCGTGGCGACGACCCGCGTTTCCCGGAAAAAATTCGCCGGCTCACGCGCGGGCGCGGTCTGGATGCGGCGATCCTGGCCGTGCCTTCCGATGCCGCGGTGCGGCAGGCCAGCGCGTCGCTGCGCGGCGCCGGGCAACTGCTCCTGTTCGCCCACACCCGGCGCGGGGTGACGACCGGCCTGGATTTATCAACGGTCTGCGTTGACGAAAAGGATTTGCTCGGCAGTTATTCCGCCGACTTCACGCTCCAGGCCGAGGTGGCGCGGTTGGTGTTTTCGCGCCGACTCGATGTCCGCCCGCTGGTGACGCATCAACTGCCGCTGGCAGCCACCGCCGAGGCCGTGCGCCTGGCGGCCACACCGACGCCGGGGGCGCTCAAA
>JAGWYX010000905.1 GCA_018969165.1 Verrucomicrobiota bacterium | reverse complement strand
CGGGCGGGCGGCGAGGTCGGCCAGGGTACAATCCAGGGGCAGATCGTCCTTGAGCCGGACCAATTGCTGGTTGCGGCGGACGAGTGCCTCGCCCGCAAGCAGGCTGGCGCGGAGCTTTTCCGATTTGACCTCGTTCAATCGCGCGAACATGGCTGACACCGAACCGAATTGCTGGAGCAAATCAGCAGCAGTTTTCGGGCCGACGCCGGGCACCCCGGGGATGTTATCCACGGTATCGCCGATCAGGCTCAACCAATCCACCACCTGGGCCGGGGCCACGCCGGTTTTGGCGTGGACCTGCTCGGCCGTCCAGACGGATTCGTGTTTGTCGTGGGGGTTGACCAGGCCGACGGCTGGCGAGACCAACTGCATGAAATCCTTGTCGGAGCTGGCGATGACGACGGGGAGATTCTGGATTTGGGCGGCCCGGGCGAGGGTGGCGATCCAGTCGTCGGCCTCGATGCCTTCGTGGCAGAGCGAGAAGATGGCGGCGGCCTCGAGGTAGGCGACGATCGGGTCGAGTTGGCGCTCGAGGTCATCGGGCATCGGGGGACGCTGGGCCTTGTATTCGGGCCAGGCGGCGGTGCGTTCGGCGGCCAGGCCGCCATCCCAAGCCACCGCCAGGTGGGTGGGTTGGAGGGCGGCGCGGAGCTTGGCCAGCATTTTGATGAAGCCGTAAATGGCGTTGGTGGGCGCGCCGGTCGGCGAGGTCAAATGGCGGATGGCGTAGAAGGCGCGATAGGCATAAGCGTGCCCGTCCAGGATTAGCAACCGAGGTTGGGAGACCGGGTTCATCATGAACGGCGGGGGCGGATGAGCGGTGCGAGACAATTCAAGGTCAGGCCGGGTTCTTGCCCGGGTCCGAGGTGGAAGCGTCCCCGCTCTTGCCGGCCCCCATCGCCGGCATGGCCCCGGCGGGCAATTTATTGGGATCATACGGCATGTTGTCCTCGGTATGCACGCGGTTACCGGCCGGGTCGATGATGGTCGGGGTGATGAAGATGATCAGGTTTTCCTTTTCGCTATACGAGGATTCGGAGCGGAACAGGCGGCCCAGGAGCGGGATGTCGCCCAGGAACGGCACTTTGTCCTTAGTCCGGATCAGGTTCTCGGAGATCAACCCACCCAGGACGACGGTCTGGCCGTCCCAGACGATGGCGCTGGTGGTGACCTGGCGGACTTGGAACTTGGGCAGCGGCAATTGGGCAATCAGCGGCGTGCCCAAGGTGTTGCCGGCGGCGCCCTGAGCCTGCGGGATGAACGCGCCCGGATTATCGTAGCCGAGGAAATCGACGATCGTCGGGATGATGGTCATCTGGATCGAGTAGCCGTCAGCCGACACGTAGGGGATCACGTCCAGGGTAGGACCGAGCGGGACGGGCAAGGTCAGGTAATTGGCCGCGGGCGACGAGACGCCCTGGATGGCGCCGAAGCCCAAGCCGCCGGCGGCCCCGCCCGCGGCGCCGCCGATGCCACCGCCGAAGCCGGCGCCGCCGACGCCACCGCCGAAGCCGAGGTTCAAGCCGGCGACGATGGTTTTGACCTGGTTGATCAAGACCTGGGCCTGGCGACCGCTGAGGGTGGTCACTTTCGGGGCGGACAACAAATCGACGCCGCTGCGTTGTTCGAGGGCATCGATCACCATCCGGAACTGCGGATCGGTCAGGATGCCCGTGAAGGTGGCGATGGTGGGCACGTTCGGGGCATTGGCGGAGAGCTGGTTGATGCCTTGCTGGCGCAAGCCGCCAGTCAAGAGTTGGTCGGTCGCCGAAGGTGAGATGGCGGTGCCGGAGGGGTTATTGACCGTAGGCGTTGGGTTGCCTGGGAAGGCTCCTATGGGATTGGCCGCCGTGCCTGGACCTTGGAAAGAGGGCGCGGTGCCGGCCTGGAGGCCCATGGCGCCGCCGTTCATGAGGAAGTTCCCCAGGAACCAGTCAAAGCCGAGGGCCTTGGCGTCGGTCTGGCTGATCTGGGTGAATTTGGCCTCGAGCTGCACCTGGGGCGGGGCGGTATTGAGCGCCTGCAGGGCCTGGTCGATGACATCCAGTTCCCACTGGGCGGCGCGCACAAAGAGCAAACCGGTGCGGTCGTTGAAGAACACGGCGCGTTCGCCGCGGTTGCCGGGCAGGCCACCAGCGCCGAAGCCACCGCCGCCGCCGAAGGCGGCCCCGCCGCCGAAGCCACCGGCGCCGAAGGCGGCGTTGGTTTG
>JAGWYX010000904.1 GCA_018969165.1 Verrucomicrobiota bacterium | reverse complement strand
GCTGCGGGGACGAGGCGGTTTTTCAACAATTGCAACGGGCCGGCCGGTGTCGTCAAACTCGATCACCCCGTATCGCTCCGGATGGTTGACGTGATAGCCGAAGATGGCAGCCCCGCCGCTGAAATCCGCGAAGGCCCGTTGAAAACCTTCCCCGCCGTAAAAGATATTGTCGCCCAGAATCAACGTGACGTTAGCAGTGCCGATGAACGACTCAGCGATGAGAAAGGCCTGGGCGATGCCCTCCGGGCGCGGTTGGTCCCGGTATTCGATCGACAAACCCCAAGCCGTGCCATCGCCGAACAACTGGCGAAAGCGCGGCAGGTCCTGCGGCGTCGAGATCAGGCAGATTTCGCGAATCCCGTGGGCGATCAAGGTCGTCAACGGGTAATAGACCATCGGCTTATCGTAGATCGGCTGGAGTTGTTTGCTGGCCACCAGCGTCAGTGGGAAGAGCCGCGACCCGGCGCCGCCCGCTAAGAGAATGCCTTTCATCAGCGCCGCAGGATAGCGGCTGACGGAATGCTTGGAAAGGATTACTTAGAGTCCTTGCGGAGGCGGACGAATGAAACGGCGGCTACTTTCCGGAGGCCGATGCGAGACTCCCGCTCAGATACTCTCGAGCAGGTACCCGCGAAACGTCTCCGGGATTTGCGTTCGGACGCACCATTCCAGCGCCTGGCGCTTGGTCAACGGCAGCACCCGGATCCCGGTGTGCAACCGATCATCGGGCAGATGCTTGATGCCCAGTTCCCGCCATCCCTCCAATGGACCAAGTCGGCGTCCCTGGAAATAGGTCTCCGAAATGCGCAACAGAAAGCCCCCATCGGTCTTCTGCCACAGCTCCTCCTCGGTGTTCAAGGTCGAGAAGCGTGCCAGCCGCCGCGTGCGGTCCGCACCCCGTGTTCGATTGTCGGATAACTTATTCACGGCTTCGAGGAGATCGCTGCCACCTTCTGGCAGCCAGCAACCTGAATCGGTCTGTGGCTATTGACACCCCCCGCGGACGATTCGTTCAACCCTTGAACCGACTTTTAAGGCAAAAGTGGCCACCACCGGCATGTGTCAAATTGTCGCCGCTTGGGCGGGAGGCCGGGGCGGCTCCGAGGCTAGCGTCCTAGAACCGTGAAACCCGCCGTAATCAAGTCAAGATTTGGGGTCTCATTCGCTGCCCGTGTCTTTCCCCTCGAGGACGCAGGGCAGACTGCTCTTGACCAATGCCGTCAATCCAGACGAGCATGATTCCGTGACGCCGGCTTGCTGAGGGCCGGAAAATACTGGAATCCCGTGCCCATTTCCTCGAATCCGCATACGCCGTTTCAAACGCTCAGAGGTCAGGTGAGGCTGGTCCTGGCGATCCTCGCCCTGGGTCTTCCGACCTCAGGCCGCAGCGCCGAAGCGCCTTTCAGGAACTTGCGCCCGCCCCAGGTTGCAGACGTGGGAGCGGAGGGAGTTGCGAGCGGCGACCGTGCCGCGCCGGCTGGCGACGGCCGGAGTGGCGACCGACGCGCTGGACCTGACAGTCTTGCGCTTCGCTACGGCGACCGGAGTGTAGTGCTTCAGTGGGATAGGGACGACGACCTGGATTCGATCGGTTCCAACCTCTATCGTGGACTTTCGACTAATGGACCGTTTGTCAAAGTGACGGCATTCCCGTTAACAAACCGGTATTACACGGACTTCGACGTTACCAACGGGCAACGCTATTGCTACAAAGTCAGGGTGGTCGATTCCTTGGGAGAAAGACGCGCCTCGAGGGTGGTGACGGCCTGGCCTGGGGCCTTTCGCGATAACGACGCGTTCCTGGACTACCTCCAGCACACGGCCGTGGACTATTTTTGGTATGAATCCAATCCGGCCAACGGCCTGATCCGCGATCGAAGCGAACCGGACTCACCTTGCAGCATCGCCGCGGTCGGATTCGGGTTGACGGCGATGGCGATCGGCGTGGAGCATGGCTGGATACCCCGGGCAGCGGCGCGGGACCGCACGCTCGCGGCGCTCTCGACGTTCTGGCGAGGGCCGGAGGGGACCGACCGCCACGGGGTCATTGGTTACCGAGGCTGGTTTTACCATTTCCTGGACATGCGCCGCGCCACGCGCTGGCGAGACTCGGAGCTATCTTCGATCGACACCGCCTTGTTGCTGGCTGGCGTGCTCGACGCTCGCCAGTATTTCAACCGCGCGGACTCCGAGGAAGCGGCCATTCGCA
>JAGWYX010000903.1 GCA_018969165.1 Verrucomicrobiota bacterium | reverse complement strand
ACTCAGCCGCCGCGCTGCGGCTGGTCTTCGACCCAGCCGCGCTCCATTTTCAAAACACGGTCTCAGAGTCCATGGACCGGCACGCGACGAAGCGCGAAAGGCACAAGTCGCACACACCTTCCCGAAGGAGGGAAGATTCGAGTTGACC
The DNA here is from genome assembly GCA_018969165.1 of Verrucomicrobiota bacterium. Classification (GTDB taxonomy): domain Bacteria; phylum Verrucomicrobiota; class Verrucomicrobiia; order Limisphaerales; family JAGWYX01; genus JAGWYX01. The sequence continues at coordinate 2,069 of JAGWYX010000903.1, read as the reverse complement.
GACCCGGCTCATCGCACACTCGACGCCGGGTGGCAGAGCGTCGGTAGTATGCTCTACCGGCTGATCGAGTGCGCTGACGACTTCTGCGCCAATGAAGCTTGAGCCAGCACCCCCATGCGCTCCCGGTTGCCTTCCCTCCTCAATCTCCTAGCCTCCATCCTCCTCTTGGCTGGTGCATCGAGTTGTCGCCAAGGAACCGGTGCCCAGGTCGTCATCTACTGCGCCCAGGACCAGGAATACGCCGAGCCGATCTTCCGCGACTTCACCCGGGCCACCGGCATCCAGGTCCGCGCCGTGTACGACAGCGAAGCGGTCAAGACCGTCGGTCTGGCCAACCGCCTGCTGGCCGAACGCGCGCATCCCCAATGCGACGTGTTCTGGAGCAACGAGGAACTGCGCACCCGCCAACTCGCCGCCCGCGGCGTTTTTCGCGCCACCAACGGTTGGGTCGCTGTCGGCTACCGCAGCCGCCGCATCGTCATCCACACCAACCTGGTTTCGAACGCCACCGTGCCGCGCACGCTCGAGGACCTCACCAACGCGGTGTGGCGCGGCAAGGTCGCCTTGGCCTACCCCTTGTTTGGCACCACGGCGACGCATTTCCTCTGCCTGCGCCAGGCCTGGGGCGAGGCCCGGTGGCGGACCTGGTGCCGCGCCTTGGTCGCCAATCGGCCGTTCCTGGTGGACGGCAATTCGCTGGTCGTCAGCCTGGTTGGCAAAGGCGAGGCGACGGTGGGCCTGACGGACTCGGATGACATCGCCGACGGGCAGCGCGAGCGCTTCCCGGTCATGGCCCGGCCACTGGGCGCCGATTCACTCCTCATCCCGAACACGATCGGCCTCGTGCGGGGCGCGCCGCACCCAGCCGCGGCGCAGCAGCTCGCCGACTACTTGCAAAGCCGCCCGGTCGTCGCGCGCCTGATCGCCGCACGCGCCCTGGAAGGCTTTGACGCTGCCCTTGTGGCCACGCCGACCCTGAAGGTGGACTGGGCGAAATTGCTCGCCGACCTCGACGCCGGTACGGCGGAGCTTAAGAATATCTTCCTCCGCCAATGAACTGGGCCCTGCTCCGAAGCAGCCTGGCGGTGAGCGCGCTGAGCACCGTGCTCGCCGTCGTGTTCGGCCTGGCCGCGGCGCTGTGGCTTGCCGGCCTGGACCGACGCTGGCGAACGGCCCTGCTCGCGCTGTCCGCGGTGGCGCTGGCCTTGCCGCCGTTCCTGGTGACAAATTTCTGGCTCGATGTGCTCGGGTTCACGGGCCGCTGGCACCGCTGGTTCCCGCTCAACATTTATTCGCTCGGCGGCACGGTCTGGATTCTGGCGTTGCTGACCTGGCCCATCACCTTGTTTCTGGCGTTGGGGGCCTGGCTGCGACTCGATTCGACCCAACTCGAATGCGATCCCGCCCTGTGTGGTTGGCCGCTCGTCCGCTGGCTGCTCCTGCCGCTGGCGCGGCCGGCGCTCACCCAGGCCGCCGCCCTCACGTTCGCCCTGACTCTGAACAATTTCGCGGTCCCGTCGATCCTCCAGGTGAAAGTGTTCCCCGCCGAGTTGTGGGTGAGTTTCAATACGCAGTTCGACTACGGCGCGGCGCTCGAACTAAGCTGGCCGCTGGTGATCGTCCCGTTGTCGCTGCTGCTCTGGTTCCGCCGCCGCCAAGTCGCCTGGCCGCAGCTCGATGGCGGCGTCGCCAGCGCCCGCTTGCGCCGGCAACTCGGCCGCGGCTGGTTCGGGAGCAGCGCAACGGTGACCATCGGTGCGCTATTGACGGCCGTCGGATTCCCGCTGGCGCAACTCATGTTCGCCAACGCCACGTGGTCGGAACTGCCGGCGGTGTGGGCCACCGGGCGCGGGGTTTTGCTCCATTCGTTCGGTTACGCTGCCATCACCGCGACCTTGTGTATCGGCCTGGCGCTGGCGGGGAGGCGCTGGCGGATCGGGTTGATCCTTTGGATCCCGTTCCTGGTCCCGGGGGTGCTGCTGGGGATCGCCCTGATTTTCCTGTTCAACCGTCCGCTGCTGGCGTGGCTCTACCAGAGCGTGGGCATCGTAATCCTGGCGCTCACGGTG
>JAGWYX010000902.1 GCA_018969165.1 Verrucomicrobiota bacterium | reverse complement strand
CTTTGAACGATTCTGGAATCCAGGAATCGTCCTGCTCCATCACGAACTTGGCCACCTGCGCCCGGCCTTCCGGCGACAACGCCTTGATCTGTTCGATGATTTCCTGCGCGCTCATGGCCACAAGGTACCGCCAAGTCTTTCGGATCGCGAAGCTCAGCCGGTCCTCGAACATCGGCAGGCGTGAGGATCTCACACACGGATCGCACCGAGGCCAGGATGTCTTCGGCGGTTTCCCGGCGCGCGCGGAGCCGGGGGGAGAGTTTTGGTCGCCGGAGCACGTGGCCGAGCTCGGAAAGAAGCGGTTCACTCATGCAGAGCCGCAAGTGTCCCGACTGCACCGCATGCAGCAGGCGACCCGGGTTACGACCCCAGAGGAGTCCAGAGATCAGTAGATTCGTGTCAACGACCGCCCGCACGTCGGCGCCGTTCCTCCCTCACGGCATCCACTTCAGCCTGGATTTCGTCCATCGACATCGGCTCGTCCTTCACGGAGTGCAGCTTCTTGAGCATCCGACCGAGTTCTTTGCGGGCGCGTTCGCGACGGAGTTCCTCGCTCAGCAACTTTCCCAGGCGGCGCGATTCAGTAGCCCGTTCGCTCGGGCTTCATCAGCCAGGGCCTTTGGCAATTCGAGTTGGACAGTAATGCTCATCGTCGTATGGCTGGAACTAAACACCCGGCGCAATCCAAAGTCAAACCGGGCGGATTGCCAGCGGCACCTTCACTGTCCGGAACAAGCCCGACAAACGGGTCGAAGCCTTTCAAAACCAGTCGCGCCGACCGCAGCAGGAACAGCAGTTGGCCAGATTCACGGCGCGCATGGAACGAGACCGCCTCCGGCAAGAACAAAAGCGGTGCGCCGCCGGCATTGCCCCACGTTCCAGCCAACCCACAAGCGTCTCGATCCAGCGGTTCATTCCCACGCCACCGGATCGCAGCATTCGAGCAACGGGGCCGGTGGTGCCACCAGGAAAAGCAGTGGCTGAAAACAACTCACCAGCAAGCCAATGGGAAAACGATCCGTGCCCCGCCGGCCTTCCGCCGCGTCACCTGGACTGAGCCAACCCCAAGAATGACAGAATGACTGGAGAGTCATGTCCTACGGCGAATCCAATCGACCAGAGGCGGGCCGCTCAGTCGCCTCGTTACGCCGTCCACCCGGACGAACGCCTCGCCACCGCCGGTGAAATAGGGCTCGGTCGGGTCCACCTTGGGCACGATCAACTCAATGACGGTCAGCTCGGAATCAGCCGTTTCGGGGGATTCCACCGCATGGAATTCAAGGCGGTATTGGGTCGGATCAATCTGCGGCTGCACGGCGTGGAGTTTGTTGGCTACCAGACGGCGCAGCCGGTCACGATCCGGTGCCGGCAGGCGGACGCCAACCACAACTCGGTCCTTGTCTCGGACCCCCCAGAAAATGCGCCCACCTTCGCTATTCAGAAAGGCGACCGCGTACTCGTCGGCCAGGTTGGCGATGGTGTCCGCCGGTCGGTTTCCGATAACCTCCTTGAACTCGTATTCGCGGGTTTCCTCGATGGCGAGGCGCTCCCCAAGAATGAACCGGTCAATTCCCGCCGCGACCCCTGAGCGTCGAGAATCGCGGAGAACCTCGCGTCCGACGAGATAAATACCGAGTCCGACGGTGATGAGAGCCGCGATTACGATTATCCCGAGATTGAACCGGTCCAACACCGCCAAGGCCTCCTGCTCCAGATTGAGCTCCTGGGGCACGATGACGGTTCCCACTTGGCCGCCGACGGAATTAACGATCGGCCTGGAGAACAGAAGGTAAGGCTTTCCCGCAATGGTCACCGGTGGTTTCAGTGCAGCGATCTCCGAAGGCGAGCGTGGAGCGATTTTCAAAGGCACGCCACCCCAGCCGGCCTTCAGGGCGCCATCATCTCCGAGCACCGCGTAATCGACATCGACATCTATCTGTCTCGGTTTTACGGAAAGTGCCTCCGCGATCGTGTTGCCGAATCTGCGGCTGGCATCTGCGAGTTTGACGTCAGCCGACGCCATGCTGCTGGGGGCGACAAGCCCCAGGATCACCGATCCGCCCTGGACGCGCTTGCCGAGCAGACGCCAAGTCTCCCCAACCTCGGACACGAGCGTTTGTGGGGAACGGAAAACCACTTCCGGCAGGGATTGAGCTTTGCCCAGCACAGCAGTGACATCTGCCTCCACGTCGATGAGCAGCCCATTCGGGCCAATGATAATC
>JAGWYX010000901.1 GCA_018969165.1 Verrucomicrobiota bacterium | reverse complement strand
GAGCTGGTCGCGTTGTTGACCCGAAGCAAACATCGGATTCCGCAAGTTCTCGATCGGGTTCTGCAAATCCGAAACGAGCGTGCCCTGGTACGACGCCGGTAGAAAACTCGAACTCCACAGCGGCGCGCCCTGGGCCGGCTGGGCGGGGGAGATGACGATGAAGCCCGGCAAATCCTGGTTCACGCTCCCGAGGCCGTACAGCAACCACGACCCGAGGCTCGGCCGTGAGAAGGCCTGTTCACCCGTGTTCATCTGCAGGCAGGCGCCGTTGTGGTTGATGTTGTCGGCAACCATCGAGCGGATCAGGCAAATGTCGTCCATGCACGACCCGATGTGCGGCAGAAGCTCGCTCACCTCGATGCCGGCCTGGCCGTAGCGCTTGAAGGCGAAGGGCGAGCCGAGCATGTTCCCGGTCTTGGTCCGCATCAGTTTCGGCAATGCGAACGGTGGCGGCTTGCCGTTGTCTTGCCGCAGACGCGGTTTGGGATCGAACGTATCGACGTGCGACGGCCCTCCCGACATGAACAGGAAGATGATCCGCCTGGCCCGCGCCGGAAACTGCGCCGGCTTGACCGCCAGGGGATTGGTCCGGACCGCGAGATCCGCGAGCGCCTGGGCGACAGAATCCTCCGCCAGCAGTCCGGCCAGTCCCAGCAGGCCGAACCCGTTGGCGAACCGTCGCAGCATTTGGCGACGGCTGACCGGCACGCGCCACCTGGAAGGAGTGAGAATGCTGGACATGCAATTAGCTTAATTTGGCGGAACCACCTGTCAAGCGGCGCGCCGGTCGGCAGTGTCCGAAATTTGCGATCGGAGCGCGAGTCTGTGGCTCGCAGCCGCTTGATTTTAAAGCCTCTCTGCTGCGGCTCACAGAGCCGCGCTCCGAAATCAGGACGCGCCCCAAAATTTGACCTGTTTACAGCCAGTTTCAAGATTCAAGGAATCTATAAGCGAGGCGCGCACAGGGGAGAGCCGGGAAGAACACAAAAATCGTGCGTACCCCAACCGACCCCGAATGAGGTCGGAGGCGCGCCTCGCTAGTCCACGTAGATGAATTCGTTGGCGCAAACCAGCACCTGGCAATAGGCCTCCCACGCGAGCGCGGTGGCGATCCCCTGGCCTCGCGCCCCGGCCGACTGGCGCGCGTGCCGTAGCGCCTGGAGGCCGATCGCGATTTCCCGCCCTTTCGGCGGCCGGCCATACAATCGCTCGTAAAGCCAGCCGATCCGAGTCCGATCCTGGGCGGGGCCGGCGGTCTGCGCTGCGGCGGCGAGGCGTTTCACCTGGTCGAGCACGAACGGGTTGTTCAAGAGAAACAACGCTTGCGGCGCAACGGTGGTATTCAACCGCGCTTCCGCGACGCCGACCGGATCGGCCGCGTCAAACAACATCCGGTAATTGCTGCGATCGGAGCGGATCGTCATCAAGTAAAGCGTCCGGCGATGATTGTCCAATTCCCGGAGCGCCGGTCCGCGCAGCGACAGGTCGAGATCGCCGGCGGCCGCCAGCAGGCTGTCACGGATCGCCTCAGCTTCGAGCCGTTGGCGGTTCATCCGGCCGAACAGTTGGTTCTCCGGATCCGCGCGCAGGTTGGCGGCATCGGGGATGCTGGATTGCTGGTAGGTCGCCGAGAGCATGATCGCCCGGTGCATGGCCTTGATCGACCAGCCCGATTTCACGAACTCGCAGGCGAGGTAATCCAGCAGCTCAGGGTGCGTCGGCGGCGTCCCCAGTTTGCCGAAATTGTTCGCGGTCCGCACGATCCCCTCGCCGAAGTGATGTTGCCAGAGGCGATTCACCATCACGCGCGCCGTCATCGGGTTGTCCGGACTCGCGATCCAATGCGCCAGTTGGAGACGGCCGCTCCCGGCCGTAATGGGCGCCTGGTGATCGCCGGCCAGCAGACGCGGAAAGCGCCGCGGCACCACCGCCCCCAGCCGCTCATAACTGCCGCGATTCTGGATATGCGCATCGTGAATGCCTTCGTAAACGCTCCCCGGCACGCCGCCTTCCTGGAGCCCGTGCGCGACCGGGATCGGCGGCGGCGGATGGCCCTTGAGGTTCGTCAGTTCGGCTTTCCATTGTGCCAACAAATCCGCTGAGAGCGGCGGTTGATTCGTCGCGGCCGATTTGATTCGTTTCTCCAACTCCGCGACGTGATCCTCGTACTCCTTGTGCCTGGCGACGTCACCGGGTGGCACCAGCGGAATCCGCAGGACCGGC
>JAGWYX010000043.1 GCA_018969165.1 Verrucomicrobiota bacterium | reverse complement strand
CGTTAGCCTTCGCGCGGAAGAGGGCGTCAAGAAACGAAGCAACGCCGATTTCCTTCCGTGCCTTCTTCTCAGCCTTGGACTCACCGACCCACTCATCCCAACAGAGCATTGGCCAGTCGTCCACGCCCGCGTGCTGTATCGTGCCACGCCCTTTCTTTTCGGGAAAAAGTTCTTGAACAACTTGATGCAGCAAATCCTTTGGCGCCTCGCAGCCAGCAAGAATCCGACTGCGACAGACTAAGAACGAAGCGTCTTGTTCTGGAATTCCCAAAGTTCTGGCAAGTGACTTTCTCAAGCCGTTTCGTTTTTCGCCCTTTTTTGTGAAGTCATCCCACTTCCCTTTTTCCGTTCCTTGCACTTGCGCTGCATATTCGCCTGCCCAACCCGGTGCGCCATCAGCGAGTGCAGCAAGGCAGACGGAGTAGTAGTTGACGGCGTCTTGGAATAGTTGGTGATGTTGCCAGAGTGCGGATTCTCCATCGTCGAGTTTTTTCCATTCGCCTTTGGCGTCAGGAATTTGCACCTCGCTGACTTTGCCTTGGTAAATTCGTTTCAGTGTAATTCGCTTCATACGCTCATTCCTTTTTGAAATTCACCGCGTCTAGCGGCTGCGGCTGCGCCTCGAGCGAATCGCCAATTCTCAATGACCGATAGCCACCTGCAGATGCGGCCTTGGTAGATGCGGTTCATGGATCGGTTGAGGGTTGATAGTTACGAGTGCGTTACCAAGTCGGCGGTTTGTGAAAAGTGCCGGTGGCGTCAGTCAGGGGGTTTGGAAATTGCACCGCCAATAATGTCCGCAACGCGCGCCAGAAAATCATTTGGCGAATGGGTTGGCCGGGATTGTTCGGTAGGGCGCTGACTTTGGCCGTGAAATACTTCGTGCCAATGATCTGGTTTTTCGGAAACGCACGCGCGACGAGCGCGACAGGGTTGAGCCAGGGGAGCGGTGTGCCTTTGACTGCGCTGTAAAAGAGATTGAAGCCGTCAATGTAGAGGATGGTTTTCATCGCGGGCGGTTTGGCAACGGAACGGCTCCCGGGAAAAATGCAGGGGCGGCTTCCGAAGAAACCGCCCCGCGTCCTACCGTCGAAACGGACAGGAGAGATGTAGTGTTAAAGTAAATGTGCCGGTTCATTTGGTCAAGCCGGTTTTTCTTCGTTTCGCCAAATTCAATTTTGCGTTCGCGGCTCACAGTTGTCCCAGTTTTAGAAATTCACCGCGTCCTGAAGCGATTCATGGTGATGGCATCCGCCTTCGTTCGATTTCGACGCGATAGGGAGAAGCGCCTGCCATTTGTCGCGGGCGATTTTGGGATCGGGATCAAGCGGTTGCCAGGGATTTGGTTTCGCCGCCCGGATTTAGAGGAGGCGGACGCCTCATCCGGCTTCGCCACCTTCTCCCTATCCGATGCGGAGAAGGAAATTTCCACGTTGCTGACGCGGCCCTGGCAGATGCGGTTCATTACGGGTTGAGGGTTGTGGGTTGAGCGTTCAGAGCGGGTCATTTCCCGCAGCATTTCTTGTATTTCTTGCCACTGCCGCAGGGACACGGTTGGTTGCGGCCGACTTTGGGCGGGGCGATGTAGGGCCGGGGCGGTCCGGCTTTCGGAGACTCGTCTGGCGCCAAAAGGGAATCGTCCTCGGGACGGTCTGGGTCATCGCGGTCCGTGTCGTCGTCCCGCGGTTCGGCGTCTTCGTCCTCATCGCTGAAGCAGAGCCAGATGGCACATTCGTTGACGGCGTCAATGGGGGCGTTGCGTTCGCAGAACCATTGGTAGCGTTCCTCCGGGCTCGGCTGGGGGTATCCGCCCGGCTCGCGAGGCGCAGCGGGGTCAATGTCTGCGAGGCCAATGACGCCTTCGTCCACCAGGTTTTCGGCATAGGCCTGGCGCACTTCGGGTAGGAGTTCGCGGGCGTTAAAATCGTTGACCGCACCGACCCATCCGGCCCAGACGTAGCTGTGACCAGGTTTGGCGAGCGTGGAAAAGAGGCCGCGCAGGTCGGCGATCACGGCCGCGCGCGGGCGTTCACCCCAGACGCACTGCACCAGCAGCCCGTCAATGGCTTGCTCGCGCACGAATTCGTTGACGGCTTCGTCGCGGGCCAGGCGAAGCAGCGGGGCGGGGTCGCCGCCGCAGACGGAGGTGATGACGGCGGCGCCTTTTTCGGTGACCATGCCGCCGGTGAGGTCGAGGGCTTGTTCGCCGGGCAGCGAGAAGAAACGGAGGAAGGGGTCCAGAGCGCGGTGCTCGCGAAATTGGGCGAGCAGGTAGATCGCGAATAGGTACTGGCAATCTTCCTCGAGCTTGAAGTAATGGACGGGATTGGCGGAGACGCGGTCAATGGCGGCGATGAGTCCCGGGGTGATCGCTTCGCGTTGGCCGGCGGCGGCGCGCAGGGCCGCCTCGTAAGGGGCGAAGTCACATTTCTCGGGAACGTGCTGGAGTTGGCGGAGAATTTCGTCGGGAGTCATGGGAGAGCCGGTTTGGATTGCGACCGTGCCTCGTTGCCGTAGTTGATTTGGCGTGAGCCCGGAATTGACGGGTGCGCTCCGGTGGGGCTCGGTCTGGACGCGGTTGACCGCCGTGGGAGACGGGTCTGGAAATGGTCTCAATCCCAACGGCCGGGCGAGCCTGCTGCGGCTCCCAGAGCCGCGCCCCGATCACGGCGCGGCGAGGACGCCGCCGCCCTACCAATTCGGCGTGCGGGGGACACCGCGGTCCTGCCGGTAACGAGCCAATCTCCAGCCCCTGACCTCCATTCCCCATGCGCCGCGCACGGGCGGCGTGAATCTCCGCCTTTGAACGTTGAGAACCCCAGCTTCGCACGTCTTTCCTTTCGAGTAGCCGGACTTTTAACAGGCCCGTGCCCGCTTGCCAATGGGAAAGTGAGGGAGGATCCACCACGGAGACGCCGCGCGGCGAAGCCGCAGCCAAAACTTTCCAGGCGCAGGTGATGGCCAGTCGTTGGGTCCAAGCCGAGGCCGGCTTCGCGAGAGCAGCCCTCACGGCATCTGGCCGGTAATGTCAGTTTCGGGCGCTGAAGCCCGGTCACGGCCCGATCTGACCGCGGAGTTCGCCGGCCGGGTGGTTGGTCGATTCGAGGTTCACGTAGGTCAGGCCATCGGCGATATAGCCGAGCCAAGCGGTGTTCGTGATGGTGGCCGAACCCATGATGGTGCCCGAAGTGCCGGAGAAACCAGTGAACGGAATGAGACTGCCGGCAGTCGCGCCGGCCGCTGCCGGCCCAAGAATATAACCTGCGACAATCCTGCTGCTCAAGTTGGTGTAGCTCACGTTCCAACTCAAGACATTGCCGACCAGCCAGAGCGTCGCCGTGCCGGTGGCCGGCGTGTTGACCTGTGGGGCCTCGGAGGTTCCACTCAAGGTGGCGCCCAAAACCACCGGCGTGATTTGCCCGCGGAGTTCGCCGCCGGGATTGGTAACGGTTTTAATGTTCACGTAGGTCTGGCCTTCGAGGATGGCGGCCTGGAGCGTGGGATCCGCGATGGTGGTCCACCAACGGAATCGGTCGGTCAGGTTGAAGGCGCTGTTGGTGAAAGAAGCCAGGACGCGGGCGTTAGCCCTCGAGTTGGCGGGGCCGTCGAGATCCACCTCGGTCACATTGGTCGTAAGACCGGGAGTCTGAACGTCCAGGTAGAACCGACCGTTGTTCAGCAATCTGAACATCGCGGAGCCGATAACTGAACTGGTTACCGGCGGCGCCTGACGATCCCCCGCAAGGTAAGCCGACAAGTCGGCTTCTTCCCGCTGGAGGCGATAAAACTGCGGGGTGTCAATGACCCAATTCTGCCAGGGGCTGGCGCTGTTGGCCACGTTGGTCCAAGGATCGGCCAGGGTCGCCGCGGACTGCAAGTCGCCGCCGAAATATTCCAAGGTGAGCAGCGCCAGGACGCTGACCCTGACGACGCTCGAGGTGGCACTGAGCCCGAAGTCGTCCACGGCAATCGCTTGGAGATCGTGAGTTCCCAACGCGAGGCTGGTCACGGTGAAGGTGAAGGGAGCGTTGGTGGCCGTGGCCAGAGGGGTTGAATCGGCCAACAGGGAAACCTGTTTGACCGCGCCAGCGGGATCAGCGGCCTGCACCGCGACTACCAGGTTGGAGTACAGGGCAATTGTGACACCGTCTCGGGGCGCGGTGATCGCGACCGTGGGTGGGAAATCGACGCGAAAGTCCGTCGGCCCGTTGGTCACAGATAGTCCGTAGTTGTCCACGGCGGCTACGGACAACGAGTAGTCCCCGGGGGCGAGGTTGGTCAGCACCAGCGCGTACGGCGCGTTGGTGAGCCTCAGCACCGAGTTGGTGCCGAGCTGGAAGCTGACCGTGACGATCGTGCTGCTGGTCGCGGTCGGTTGTAGGAGGACCGTTACGTTTGTGCCTGGAGGCAGCACCTCGTGATTGGTAAGATTAGCGATTTGCAGTGTCGGCGCAACGTAGCCCAGCGGAGGGATGGCGGTCACGGTGATCGGGTCCGAAGGCGCGTACTCCCCGAACTGGTCGGTGGCAATCGCCAGGACCACGTAATCGCCGACTGACATTGCCGACCACGGCACTGCGTAGGGCGCATTGGTGGCTGTCCCGACGAATACGCCGTTGGCATAGTAATCAACCTTGGCCACCTGGTCGTCCGGGTCCTGCGCTTGGCTCTCCAGTTCGGTCGAGATTGGAAGGTGCAGAACCTCGCCATTGGTCAACCCGACGATCGAGACGACCGGGGGAAGGTTGGTGATCGGGAAAGCGGCCAGGTTCAGGTTGGTGCCGCCTGGTTGCGCGATCGAGAATCCGCCGCCGGCATAGATGAAATTGGTGGTGACGGCAAATGCGTTGCCAACTGCGGCGCTGGGTGGATATTGCATGGGCGGGTTCCAGGCGCGCGGTGAACCGGTGATCTTATCAAGCGCGCCCAGGTAAGCGTGGGGCTGGCCGTTGAGCGCCGTAAAGGCGCCGGCCAAATAGATGGCGTTCGCGGTCGGGGCGAGGCCCTTCACGCCGCCGTTGGGGACCGGCGCCCAGGAGGTCAACTCTCCGGACTGCGCGTCAACTGCTGCGAGGCTGGCTCTGGGGACGCCGTTGATCTGACCGAAGTTCCCGCCGATATAAACCGTATTGCCACTGACCAGCAGATGTGACACTTCCGCGAATGGCGGTCCGGCTCCTGGAGCCCACGGGGTCAGTGCGCCTGTGGTCAAGTCGAAGGCCGCCAGACTATACCGGGCCTGCCCGTTCATCTGGCCAAACGCGCCTCCGACATAGAGGGTCGGCCCGTGTGAAGCCAGGGCGAAGGCCCAACCGTTGGCGACGTTCGGTGCCCAGCCTGTCACCTCACCGGTGGCGGCATCAATGGCAGCGAGGCCATCTCGGGCCAGACCGTTCGCGGAGGAGAAGAACCCGGCGACATAAAGCGTGTTCTGATACAGCAGCAAGGCATGGACCTCTTCGCCCAAGCCCTCCACCAAACCCGGGTTCCAATTCAAAAGGGCCCCGCTCGTCGCATCCAATGCCGCCAGACCCTGGCGGGATTGGTTGTTCACGCTCGAGAAGCTGCCGCCCACATAGACCGTGTTCGACCCCATCGCCAGCACCTCCACATCCGGTCCCAAGCCGAATACCGCACCCGCAATCTGTGGACTCCAATCCGTGACCTGGTCGGTGGTGAGATCGATCGCGGCCAGGTTTGTTCTAGGCAATCCGCCCACGTGGGTGAAACTGCCTCCTACGTACAGAATGCCGTTGGTGGCGACCAGGGTTGCCACCGGCCCGTCGGTTGAAGGGAAATTCGTGAGCGGCAGGCTGGCGGGTTGGCTGAATACCAGGCAACTACCGGCGAGCAGTTGCAAGATGCCGATCCAAAGGTAGCCCCGTGCGTGCCGGTTCATGGAGATAACTTCGTTCACTGGTTGGTCAGGCGGATATTGTAGAATTGGCTGGGGTTCGGGGGCGGGCCGATGGGCGTCCAAGCAGCCGTGATGGGGGGCAGCCCATTTGCCTTGATAAGGATGTAGCTGACTTCGAATTGCGCCAAGCCGTTGTTGATGCCGCCGTAACCGCTGCAGGCCGTGATGCCGGCATAGCCTGACCGCAGAGGATTGGGCAGCTTGCTCAGGAAGCTGTTGGGTCCCCACCGCAACTGCCAGTCACTCGGCTCGGGGGTTTGACCATCGGCCAGCCAGACCTTGGCGAAGACGCTGTTGGTGCCGTCCTCGAGTGGGGCCAAGCGCAAGCGCATCCAGTACCAGGCGTTGTTCATCCACGTCACCTCCAGCCCCGGCGGACCCCAAAGGCGCACATCATCCAGGAGTTTGAACTTGCGTTGGTTTTGCAGGCCAAGCTCATTGATGTCGCTGGCGTGGTCTCGGAATTCGAGATTCAAGCCAACCGGCGCGCCCCACGGTTTGATGAGGCCGCTGGTGTTGGTGGTCACGCCCACGGCAATTCCGCAACGCTGGGGATCGTCATTGACACCGAACGCGACTACTCGGATTCGAGTCAGCACCTCTTGGGTATTCGTATCGTAGCCGCCTGGCGGGAAGTAAACCAAGTGATTCGGATCGCCATAGGCCACCGCGACCTGGAGCACGCCGTTGGTCTGGAGATAATGGTCTCCGCCGGCGCCGACGACCACCCAACCGGGGTTGCGCGTCGGGCCGGAGAAGTCGTCCTGGTAGCCGTTGATGGTCAGGCCCCACTCGTGGGGCTGTTCGGAGAACGGGTAAACGGTCACATGCGCGACGGCACTGGTGGCGGCGCCGAAGGCGTTGGTGGCGATGACGTCATAGGTGCCGGCGGCGGCGGCGGTAATGTTGGAGAGGGTCAAGGTGGACTGGGTAGCGCCCTCGATGGGCACGCCATCCTGGCGCCACAGGTAGCCGATGGGTTCGGAACCGCGGGCCACCGCGATCAGTGTCAGATTGCGCGAGGCGATCGCTGGCCCACCAACGGGTTGAGTCACGAAGGTGGGAGGGGCCGGCAGAACTGTAAGGGTGGCTGGCGGGCTGAGGGCGGTGCCGAGGCTGTTGGAAACGGCCACAGCATACATTCCCGCGTCGGAGGCTTGGACGTTGGTAACGACCAGTCGGGCCGCCCCGGCTCCGCTCAACGCTGATGAATCCTTGAACCATTGAAAGGCGAACGGGGTGGTTCCCTGAGCGGTGACCGTGAAGGCAGCGTCTGCACCCGCCGGCAAAGAGACGGAGCTGGGGCCGGCAACGATCTGCGGCGGGGCAGGCACCACGGTGACCGAGGCGACGGTGCTGGTGACGGAGCCGGCCGAGTTGGCGACGACGACTTGGTAGGCGCCGGCGTTGGTGCTTTGGGGATTGAAGAGTGTCAACGTCGAGTTGGTCGCACCGGGAATCCGGGTTCCGGCGAAGAGCCAGGAGTAATTCAGCGGCGCAAAGCCGGTCGCCAGCACCGACAGCGTCAACGGCTGGCCGGCCGGGACGTTGGTGTTCTGCGGTTGGGCGGTAATGGCCAATGTCACCACGACGCTCACGGTGAAGTTGCAGCTTGCCGTGTTGGTCCCGTAGCTGGCCGTGCAGCGAACCAGGTTGGTGCCACTGGGGAAGATCGCGCCGGAGGCCGGCATGGTTGTGACCGTCGCCAGTGGCATCGCCGCTGGGGGCTGGTAGCTGACCGGCGCAAAGATCTGTCCCGGGGACGCGAGGACGACGAGGTTGGACGGGCAAACCAGATACAGGCAGGGAACCGGAGGCGAGGTTGGATTGAACTCGAACGCCCCCAGGTCCACGGTGGCCGGGGCGTTGCTGGTGCCGGCGACGATCCGTGAGTTGCCGCCGAAATCGCTCGCGGGCAGGATCGACGTGAGGTTTGTCCCGGCGTCGATGCATGGCGACCCGGCCAGCAATCGATAATCGCCCCCCGGTGGACAAGCGAACCACGGATCGACGGACTGGTTGCCGGCGGTTCCGGCAAGATTGGTGAGTGCGCCGGCGAAGGCGGCGCCGAAGGGCGAGTAAATATCGTTGAACTCCAGGATCGGCAAGTTGCCGGAAGCACCGTTGGCGTAAGCCGCCGGGTTGCCCACCACCAGGTTGTTTTCCACCACCACGCCGGCATCGAAACCGTCGGCGTAAACCCCCGCACCGGCATTATCGCTCACGGTGTTATTGATGACGTACGGACTGCGTTGGCCCTGCGCGACGAACCAGTGGATGCCGTTTCCCCCATTGCGAACGATGAGGTTCTGCACGATGCCGGCCGCGGCGTTCTGCACGTCAATGGCGTCCCCGCGATTGTCGGATATCAGGTTGTTATCGATGCGAGGACTACCTGCGGCGGTCGGGCCGATGACCGTGATGCCGGTGTCATTATTCTGGATGATATTCCCTTCGATGAGATTGGTGGGGTTCCCGCTGAGATAAATGGCGGTCCCGGCGGGGCCGCCGTTGGTGCCGTGGCATCCGATGATGCGGTTGCCCAGCAGGGCCGGGCTGGCCAACAGACCATTGACGCCGTTGCCGCAATTGACCATTACATTGGAGACAATGGTGGGGGAAGTGCCCGAAACAAGTATGCCACTGGGGCTGTTGGTAAGGGTGAAGCCACTCAGCACCGAGTCGGCGGTCTCATCGTTGGTGAAGACCACCGCGGCCGCTCCAGTCGGGGCCATGATGAACGTGTCCGCCGGACCGTCGGAACTGATCAAGCGGACGTTTTTGCCCTGAAAGCTGACGGATTCAGCGTACGTGCCTGGGGCGACCAGCACCGTGTCCACGGTGAGCCGGCTCGCATTTGAGATCGCCGCTTCAATGGTTGGAAAGTCCGCCGGGACATGCAGGGTCCTTGGGGTGGATTGCGCCCGGGCCACGGCGCCGGCCAGCAGCAGCAGGAATATCCAGATTCGCACTCGCATCACAACACGCTCTTGCTCCTTGGCGGCCATTGCGACCGCCGACCCACTTCAATTCCGGGAAGCGCCTTCGGTCTGCGTGCCCGGCGCAACGCAGCGCGGTTGCAACTCGCCCGCCAGACCCTCGCCGATCCGTGATCACCTGGATCGCCTACCCATGGGGAGTCTCATATCAGCGTCTTGGCCGCCTGCCAAGCCGATAAACCGAACGCGTGGTGGAGTGACATGGTGCTCGAGTTGCCCACTTCCCGCCTGGGCGCGCTAATAGGGCGTTTTACCCAGTGGCCCTTCCGCCTACAACCCGTTCTCTGCTGGGAGTTGTGCGCAGTCGTCCGAGCGGATGCCGTTCGGGCACGGAGCGCGGGTCAGCGACCCGCAGCGGTGTCCTCCAGTCGAGAGATAGCCAACGACGCAATATGCTGCAGGCGACGGTGCGGACCTGGCCGATCGGCATGCCCTGAGGCATCATGGGAGCCGGAGCGAGGCCTGCGCTCGTCAATCGCGGGTGCGCGTTCTGAGTCGATGGACGCAACCGCCGATCGTCAGCACGCCAATGGCAGCCAGGATGAGGAAGGCCGCCCCAACCGGTCGAGCCGCGCCGTGCACGACCCTCGCCAGCAGGGTGAGATACCAGAGACCAACCCCGATTCCTCACCAATCCTTGAAAGGCTGGTTTTGCGGGTGCCGTTGATTCTGCGGAATGAAGATGAGCGCCTTCTCGTCGCTGCGAGCCGCATCGAGCAATTGCCGGGCCTGCTGCGGCGTCATCTGGCCGTACGGCACGGAGGCGGCTTCGCCGGACTGGCCTTTCTCCGAGCCTTGATCGCGCGATTGGTTCGCCGCCTTGGCCTGTTCCTCCTGCCGTTTCTTCTGGGCCTCGGCCTGCTTCTGCGCCTCGGATTGTCGCGCCTGTTCCTTGCGTTGCTGCTCGGCCTTGGCCTGGTCCGGGGACTTCTGCGATTGCGCCGAGTTCTTTTGGGATTGCTTCTGGTCCTGCTGGGATTTTCCAGATTGGTCCTTCTGGCGCTGGTTGGGATTCTTTGGTTGAGATTTTTGCGACTGGGACTGTTGCTGCTTGAGTTGCTCGAGCCGTTTTTTCACCAGGTCGAGATTGTATTTGGCGTCGGCGTCGCGCGGATCGAGCTGGAGGGCGGCTTCGTAGCTCTTGACGGATTCCTCCCAGGCCTGGCTCTTTCGCGACAGCTCGGGGGCGTGCTCACCGAGGCGATAAAGGGTATTGCCGAGGTTGTAGTAGGTCCGTTGCTGCAACGGGAGGTCCGGGGCGCGCAGGGCTTCACTGAACTCCTTTCCGGCGTCGTCGTACTTGCCGGCCTGGTAGGCGGCGGCGCCGGCGTTGAAGTGCAAGCGCGGATCGTCCGGTTTGCGTTTCAGGAGTTGCTCGTAAGCGTCGCGGGCATCGTCGAACCTGCCGCGCTGGTAGAGGTCCAAGGCCGTTCCGGGTGAGGCGGCGGCCAGGATGGGGGCGGATTGTATCCAGGAGGATTTAGCGCTCCTTTCCATGATCCCGGCGAGAACGGGCGCGTCCTCTCCCCGGCCCTCTCCTGCGCTGCCAGAGGAGGAGAAGGAGCCCGAAGGGCAGGAGAGGCGGTGCGTCTGAGGCGAATGCGGTGCGCTGATCACTGGCGGTGCGTCGGCGCGGGCGGTGGCAAGGCAAGTCAGCACCGCCAAGAGCGCCACGACCTTCTCGAAGCCGGCGATGTTGGCGTGCGCGACGGGTTGGGCTGGGCGACGCACCAGTTTGCGATCCGGCAGGAACATCTCGAGCAAGAGGAGCAAGATCGCCAGCCCGAGCGGCCACTGGAACCGCTCGTGGTAGCGTTTGATGAGACGCTGGGCGATTTCCTGCTCGCGCAGCGGGGCCAGGCCGCGCTCGTAAAGCAGGTCGATCGTGTTGGCGCCACTGAGCCGCACGTAGAAACCGCCGGTCGCGCTGGCGATCTGGCGGAGCAACGTCTCGTCCAGGTGCGACTTCACCACGTTGCCGTCGGCGTCCTTGATGTAATTGAGCTGGCCGCTGGCGTCGCGTTGGCGGAGCAGTTGACCTTCGGGGGTGCCGACGCCAATGGTGAAGATGCGCACGCCGATCTGCGCCGCCTTCCGGGCCGCGTCGAGCGCGCCGCTGTCGTGGTCCTCGCCGTCGGTGAACAGGACCAGGGCCTTGTCGTTGTCTTTATTCTGGAGAAAAGTCTGCGCGGCGGTGTCGATCGCCTCGGCGATGGCGGTGCCGCCCTGGGGGATGATGCCGACCTGGATAGCGTCGAGGCTTTGGCGGAAGGCGTCCTCGTCGAGGGTCAGGGGGCACTGGAGGAAGGCGGTGCCGGCGAAGGCGATCAAGCCGAGGCGATCGGTCGCGGCGCGGCGGGCGAGGTCCAGGGCGGCGAGTTTGGCGCGGGTCAGGCGGTTGGGGGCAACGTCCTCGGCCAACATGCTGCGGGAGGTATCCAGGGCGACGAGGATGTCGTGGCCACGTTGTTTGGCCTCCTCCCAGGTGAACCCCCATTGCGGCCGCGCCAACGCGATGATGAGGCAGGCCACGGCAGCCACGATCAGGAGCATCCGAATTTTCTGGCGGGTCCGGGAAACGCCGACGGTGAGCTGGGCCAGGAGCCGGGCGCGGACGAATTGGGCGATGAGTTCATTGCGATTGCGCCAGGCCCACCAGAGGAAGAGGGCCACCGGGGGCAGGAAGAACAGCAGCAGCCAAAGGCGTTGGGGATTGCCGAAGCGCATGGAGTTATGGGTCCGTAGTAAGTGGTCAGTGGTCCGTCGTCAGTGGTTCCATATCGGAGAGAGTCGCCATCCGTGCTCATAGCCA
>JAGWYX010000900.1 GCA_018969165.1 Verrucomicrobiota bacterium | reverse complement strand
GCCCCGCCGATATACGGCATCTGGCTGGCCGCCGCCTGCGTCTGGCCGCTGTCGTGGTTGAAGTCCGACGCCTCGATGTCGAATACCGGCGTCGGAATCGTCCCGACCTGGAAGTTCCAATTCAAGGTCCGGTCCAGGAAGGTGAGGGACACGCTATGGATGTTGTTTGTCGAGGCGTTCGACAACGGTGCGGTTGGTTTGTAATACACCGTCGTGTTGGTGCCGTTCTTGGTCACTGTCGGCGTCACACTCACCCCGTCCAGGGTCAGCTTGATCGTGCTGGTGTCAATCGCCGTCTCGCCATCGACCAGGATCGCCTGGATGGCCGTGTCCGGCCCGGGCCGCATACCGGTGATGGGGGATTCCTTGACGTGGGAGCCAGGCACGGCACCCGTATAGGAGGTCCCGGCTGGCGCCGGCGCAAACCACGCCACGTAAGGCGATCCCTTGGTTGTCAGGATCGGGTACTGATAAGCCTTGAGGGCGGCCGTGTCCGTGTTCCCATTCGGATCAACCGTGCCATTGATCAGGGAGTGCCATCCATTGTTCAATGTACCCACGCCGTGCGCGAAGCTGCCGTTGTCCACCATCGTCCAGGTCACCTCGGTCCCGCCGCCGCCTTCCTCGTAAAGGTTGCGCAGCGGATAAAGTCCGGGCTTGGTGATCGCGAAGTTGAAGTTAACGTCACTCGCGCCCTTGCCAGCACTGTCTTCACCCAAGACCTGGTAGAACGCGTCGTTGCGATTGCCGACGATGACGCGGAAGCCGTCGTCGCTGTTCACGTCCATCGTGTAAACCCCCACCGTCGGGAAGTTCACCACGGTGAGAATCTCCATGACAAAGTTGTCGTTGCCATTCTCATTCAGCGCCGTCCCTGGCGCGCCCGGCATCTGGTTTAGCGTAAAGCCGTCCTCGGCGCTGTAGCCGCTGGCATTGTAAGCAATCTGAGTCGGCTCCACATAGTAGCCGTCGGGTCCGGTGAACAGGCTCAAATTGGCCGTGTTGGGCCAACCATAGAGTCCGCGGATTTCCGTCTCCGCGCTGTAGGTCGAGTTGGCGAGACCAATTTCCGGGTTGCTGGTCGTCAGGTCCTTGCCGAATTGATAAATCCCCTGCTGCACCATCTTCAAAATGAACCCGGGCTTGGTCGTGTCCACCGCCGCCGCCGGCAAGGCCAGGCTCGGCGGTACCGTCGTGTAACTCATCACCGTGAACGTCCATTCGTCGGTCGTCACCACCGGCGGCGTGCTGTTATCCGCATAGGTGAGCACGTTCGTCACCGTTGAGCCCGACGGCCAGACACTGTTGGGCACCGGGTAGCTGATCGTCGTCAGCCCGCTGCTCTTGTTCACCGTCGGTTGCACCGCCGAACCGTTCACCGTCAGGCTCACCGAGCCGCTGTTGACCGTGCTCGAAGTGCCATCGGTAATCTCGACGTAGATCGAGTTCTCCGCCCGCACCCGCTGGCCCAGCGCGCGACCCGGGGTCGCGTAACCCACCACGATCGGCGTCGCGCCCGTCCGCGCCTGGTAGGAGTTCAAACTCCCCGTCACCGTCGAGTCGTTCACCAGCGCGAACGTGCCATCCGCACCGGCCGGACCGTTGTCGTTGATCGCGCTGAACTCCAGACCGGCCCCGCCGCCACCCTGGAAGTAGAGCAGCCGCACCGGGTAAAAACCGGCCTGCGGGATGTACACCGTCTGCCGCGTATCCGACGCTCCCCGCCCGCCGTCATACTGACAGACGATCAGCGAATTCAATTGGTCGCGCGCGGCGTCCCCGTTGCCAATCTGCAGCCGGAACCCATCGTCGCTGTTCACATTCAACTTATACAACCCCTGCTTCGGGAACTGCACGTAGGTCAGCACTTCCATCGCGAAGTTGTTGTTGTAGATCGAACCGTCCGGGTTGGTGACGGTCTTGCTCGGAGTGCCGGGGAACTGCTTGTCCGGCTCCGGCGGCACCGAGTTGGCGTTAAAATCCCCGACGGCCACGATCCCCGACAAGTCGGCGGCCATCAAGCCGTAGTTAAGGGTGCCGCTCTCGGTATAAACGCCGTTGTTGAAGGAAGTCAGGTCGGCCACGTTGGCGCCCACGTCACCGTGCAGCACCGCCTCGGCCAGGTTGATCTCGTTATCCAGGTTGGTGGCGACCTGGTAAGTCCGCGCCACGAACCCAGGTTTGGTGGTATCGACTCCCGTCACCGCCGCGGACGCGGGCACC
>JAGWYX010000899.1 GCA_018969165.1 Verrucomicrobiota bacterium | reverse complement strand
GGCCATAGATGATGATCGCCCAAGCCAGCGGTTCGGCGCCCAGGGTCAGCGCGCGCGACCAAGTCGGGTTGGTGTGCACGGCCTTGCCGCCCCAGACCGCCAGGAGCAGCAGGACCACGCCCAGCACCGTTGCCTCACGCACCTTGCCCACTCGCCACCAGCGCAGATGCGTTCCCATCAACAGCGCGATGGGCACGGTCGCCCCCACGGTGAACACCCCCCACGGACTCTCGGCCAGGGCCTTGACCACGACCAGCGCCAGCACCGCCAGCAAGATCACCATGATCGCCAGGATCGCCACCACCGCCACCAGGCCCGCCGCCGTGTGCAATTCCTCCTTGACCATTTGCGCCAGCGATTTGCCGTCCCGCCGCATCGAGCAAAACAGGATGACAAAGTCCTGCACCGCGCCCCCCAGCACGACGCCGATCAGAATCCACAGCGTTCCTGGCAGGTAGCCGAATTGCGCCGCCAACACCGGCCCCACCAGCGGCCCGGGGCCCGAGATCGCCGCGAAATGGTGGCCGAAGACGATCCACTTGTTGGTCCGGACGAAATCGCGCCCGTCGTCGTGCACCAGGCACGGGGTGGCGCGGCGGTCGTTCAAAGCCAGCACGCGCGCGGCAATCCATTTGGAGTAAAAGCGGTAGCCGAGGGCGTAACTGCACAAGGCCGCCACGAGCAGGTAAACCGAATTGATCGGCTCACCGCGGTGGAACGCCAGGACGGCGTAGGCCCAGGCGCCCAGCAGCGCCACTGCCAGCCAACCCGTGCAGGCAACAAGTCTCTTCATGTGGCGTCGGATTCTAGCGGCGGCGCGCCCCGATGCCACAGAGAAAAACCGCAGATGACAAATTGTTCATCCCCGGTTCAGACAGTTGTCATACGGCTGTGCCGTAATCGAGCGGTGAGAGCCTTTGAATGGTAGAACTCGCCGTTATCAACCCGATTTTTCATTATGAAGACATTGCCCTGCGCGGTTCTGATCGGCCTGCTGGTGTTCACCGCCGCCCCCGGGTGCGGCGCCGAGGGACCTTATCGATTCCTGCAGGAAATCCCGGTGGGCGGTGAGGGCGGCTGGGATTACCTGTCGGTGGACGCCGGCGCCCATCGCCTCTACGTGTCTCATGCCAGCAAAATCGTCGTGATCGACCTCGAGCGCGACGCGGTCGTCGGTGCCGTCGAGGACACCCCGGGCGTGCACGGCCTGGCGGTGGCGCCTGAACTCGGTCGCGGCCTGACCACCAACGGCCAGGAAAACAAAGCCAGCCTGGTGGACCTCCGCACCCTGCGGACCCTGCTCAAGGCGGACACCGACCCCGGACCGGACGGGATGCTCTACGAACCCGGACGGAAGGAATTCTACACCTTCAACGGCCGCGGCCAATCCGCGACGGTCATCGACGCGCCGTCGGGCAAGGTCGTGGCCAATGTCCCGCTCGGCGGCCGACCGGAATTCGCGGCGGCGGACCCGGACGCGGGGCGGGTGTATGACAATCTGGAGGACAAGGACACCGTGGCCGTGCTCGATACCGCCACGCATCAAGTGGCGAATCGCTGGCCGATTGCGCCGGGCGAAAGCGCCTCCGGGCTGGCGATCGACACCGCGCATCACCGGTTGTTCATCGGTTGCCACAACCGGCGGATGCTGATGATGGACAGCACCAGCGGCAAGGTGATCGCCAGCGTCCCGATCGGGCAGGGGGTGGACGCCTGCGCGTTCGATCCCGGCACCCGGTTGGCATTCGCCTCCTGCGGCGACGGGACGACGACGATTGCCCACGAGGCGACGCCGGACACCCTGACGGTGGTGCAGGATCTCACGACCGAACGTGGCGCGCGGACCATGGCCCTGGACCCTGGCACCCACAAGATTTATCTGGCGACCGCGAAATTCGAACCGCCGCCTGCGGCGGAAGCGGGTCAGCGTCGCCAGCGTCCCCGGCTGGTGCCGGGCACGTTCAAAATCCTGGTTTACGGTTACACGCCCACGAAATAACCTCGCGCGCCCTTGGCATCATGATTTAATGCCGGACATGCGCGTGCTGGTGGTGGAAGATGAGAAAAAGACCGCGTCGTTCGTCCGCAAGGCCCTCCAGGCCGAGGGTTTTGCCGTGGACGTGTGCGGTGACGGCGAGGCGGGGCTGGCGGCGGCGCGCATCACGCCGTTTGATGTGATCGTGCTCGACATCATGTTGCCGGGCCGCGACGGTTTGAGCGTGCTCCG
>JAGWYX010000898.1 GCA_018969165.1 Verrucomicrobiota bacterium | reverse complement strand
TCGAGCAACTGCACCGCCTTTGACTGGAGCCGGGCGCGGATCGGGGCGGCAATTTCCTTGGGGGGGTCTTTGTCAACGATCTTGACGGTAAAACCCGCACCCGCCACGGACAAGGCGGCCGACAACAGCCACGCCAGCCCCACCCGGCGCCACCAGAATCGGCAGCATGATTTTGCAGTCATATTCAAACCCGGACCCATCCGGATGCTTCGCGTCCTAACAGGCGACACTCCACCGCGCGCCCCGCCCCTGACGTCCTGCTGAAGCAAGGCCACCGAACGCAATGGACGCAGGATTTCATCCTGGCGCCAAGAAGGTTTGGAATCCCAGGGGCGCCAGTCAAGTTCTAAACCGCGCCGTTTATTCCACGTCGGAGATATCCCCGCCGCCGCCAACCCTTCGTCCCTCCGCCTGGGGGCCCGAGGAACCCGGCGACTCAGCGCGCGAATTCGCCCAGGAATGCGCTCCGCTTGTCGGTCAATTGCCACGTCTCGTCCAAACCGGGCCCGTTGAACGCGGCCACCTCCGCGAAGGCCGGGTGGGCCTGCCGCACGTCGGTCAGCGGCGGGTAGAACGTCACCTCGTTGCCGCACAGGTGGTCTTTGTCCCCCAGGCAACGCGTCGAAATCTCGACCAGGTTCCCCGCCCGGACCGAAGCGCACCCGGCTTTGGCGCAGGTCCCGATGGCGACGTCCATGTCCGCTGCGCGCACGCCGGCGACGTCGTGGATCAATCCGTCCGCGGCGACGCGGGCAAAATCGATCAGGGCGCGACGTTGCCGGGCATCGGCCTTGGCGTCCACCACCAGCACCGCCCGGCCGTTGCGGGGATGATAATGCAGGTTACCGAGCGTCGCGTCGGTCCGAACCGCGGCGATCACGCTCAAACCGTTCAACCGCGTCCCCTCCCAGGTGCCGGCCCGGATTTTCCAGACCAGCAGACCTTCCTTGCCACACAAGCCCATCTCCGAATTGGCAAAACATGGGCCGGTATATACATCACAGGATCGGACTTCCAGGTAATCCCCGGAAATGGTAGGCGCCGACGCCGGCACTGCCCAGGCGGCGCTGGCCAACCCCACCAAAATCATAAAGCTCAGGAGACTCGATTTCATAATCTGCTCGGATGCGGTTTTCAGGCCCGGCCCCGGCGGTAGATTCGGAGCCCGCCTTCCACGCCCGTGGCCGGCGCGCGGTTTTCA
Organism: Verrucomicrobiota bacterium; assembly: GCA_018969165.1. Lineage (GTDB taxonomy): Bacteria > Verrucomicrobiota > Verrucomicrobiia > Limisphaerales > JAGWYX01 > JAGWYX01. The sequence goes on along the minus strand of JAGWYX010000898.1, from coordinate 1,027 downwards.
TCGCGTCTAAAAATGCGCGCCGGGACGGACGCGGAGGCTTTTCTCAAGCCTCCTTAATGTATATGACAAGTCCGACTTGTGCAACACTCGGCTGGGCCGACCGGCTCGCCGTCGGGACCGAAGCCCTCGTGGGTCTGGGTGCACCAGAAGACTCCGCTGTGGAACGGGTCGGCCTGCGCCGCGCCCCGCTGATGTCCCTGGTAAAACATCTCCTTGCACCGGAGGCGGCGGCACGGGGTCGGGTATTTCGCGGATTGTGCTTGGGCGTTTTCGGGACGATTCATAACCACTCCTCGATTCAGGCGCCGGCGGCGGCCAGCACGGCCCGTTGGACGGCCGTTTTCACCAGTTGGACTTTGTATGCGTTGCGGCTGAGCGGTTGGGCGCCTTGGACCGCGGCGGCGCCGCACTGGAGGGCGATGTCGGCGTTCGCCGCATTGCCGTTGAGCACCTCGGCCGCGTTGGCGACGGGCCACGGCACGGGCGCCACCTGGCCCAGCACGACCCGCGCCGCCGACGCGACACCGTCCTTGACCCGGAATGCCACGCTTGCCGTCACGTACGGCCAATCCAGCCCCTGGCGATGCCGCACTTCGTAGGTCGCGTTCCTGAGGCCTTTGATCGGCACCAGGATCGCCGCAAGGATTTCATTGGGCTTCAAGGCCGTCTCGCGGTCGTTCTCGGTGGCCGGGGTTTGGAAGAACTCGGCGGCCCGGAGGCGGCGCGTCCGGGCGCCCGGGCCGGCGACCGTGAAGGTGGCCCCGAGGGCGACCAGCGGCGGGCCCAGGCTCGAGGCGCTCACGAACAGGGCCGGACCGGCGTTCCCAAAGATCGCGTGGTAACGGTTGTCGCCTTGGCGGACCAGCGAGGTGTCGCCGTCCTTGCCGAACAGGCCGAAGCCATTGCGGAAATACCAGCAGCGCGGACGCTGGCATAAATCCCCACCCACCGTGCCCATCGCCAGCAACTGCGGGCTGCCCACGCCGCGGGCGGCGGTCGCCAGCGCCGGGAATTGCGCCTGCACGGT
>JAGWYX010000897.1 GCA_018969165.1 Verrucomicrobiota bacterium | reverse complement strand
TGGTGACGTGTCCGCGCTGCGGGCACGAGCAGCCGGAGCCGCGCGCGGTCTATTCCACCGTCTGCCGGCAATGTGGCCAGCACCTGCGGCTCCAGGAGGTGGATCGCCCGGTGCCGCCGCGACCGCGGCGGATGCCCGAGCTGAAGCGGATCACCTGCTTTGACTGCGGCGCGGAATTGGAAGTGGCCCTCAGCGCCCAGTCCACGATCTGCAAGTGGTGCAGCAGCTACATCGATTTGGAGGATTACCGGATCGCCCATGCCGTCTCGCGCAACTTCCGGACCAAAGGCGCCTTTGTCGTTGAACTCAAGGGCTACGCCCTCAACTCGGAGGCCGTGGTCGGCGACGCGATCATCCGGGGCCGGTTCCTTGGCAAACTGGTCGCCACCGGGACGCTGACCCTCTACTCGACGGCTGAAATCAAGGGCAGCATCACCGCTGGGTGCCTGGTGATCCCGGTCGGGAATCATTTCCGCTGGCAGGAGCGGATTCGGGTCGGCTCGGCGCACATTGCCGGAGAGTTGGCGGCCGATCTGATGGCCACCGGCCGGGTGTTACTGGCATCGACCGCGCGCCTCTTCGGCAATCTCGAGGCCCGCGATCTCCTGGTGGAGGCTGGGGCGGTCGTCGTGGGCTACGCGCACGTCGGTCTGTCCGCCGCCTGAGGCCCCTGGCGGTCTTCGCGTTCGCCGCGCATCGCGACCGTTGGCGCTCCGTATCGCCAACCAGCCCGCCGGCGCGCCAGGGGTCGAGCGCGGTCACCACGCGGCCCGGAGGCCGACTCAATGGGCGATCGGTTCGCGGCGGCGGAGCTTGACCAGGTAGCCGGTCCAGTAATGCTCGACCGGGAGGTGCTGATCTCGAGGCAGGAGTTGGCGTTTGAGCTTTTCCCGGCACGGTTCACAGATCGTGTTCGGATTGTAGGTGCTCAGCGGCGCATTGCATTCGGTGCACTGGGCGTGCTTGAAACGTTCCGGCGGTCTCCACGCGTGCGAACAGAGGTCGTCGGCCAATTCTACCGTGGTTACTTCCAGGGTTTCATCTTCGGCCTTCATAGGTTTTCGCTCGTTTCGTAACTGACGCTGACAACCTAAGCCTTGAGCCTGGGATTCGACATGGGATGAAGTCTCCAGTCCGCGGGCTTTCCTGCCGATGATTATTCCAAATGCTGGGGCCTGGACCTACCTGCACGAGGCGGGTCGGCATGACCCGGCCAGGGACCGAGTTTGAGCGGACTCAGGTCCGCTGCCAGCGGATTGACGAAGAACAATTCGGGAAGCGCTATGCGATTGGCGATCGCGGCGTCGGTGTATCGAGCGGAAGAGAGGGGGATGGTGGCGGTGAGGTGGAGGACTGCGGCGCGGCAAGAGGGACGGCGGGAGTGATCAACGTCGCCATGGCGGCGCCCAGAAGCAGGGCCACGCCCAGCAGGCCGAACCCATAGGTGAAGTTGCCGGTCACCTTGTCGAGGTAGCCGACCAGGAACGGGCCGGCGAAGCCGCCGAGATTTCCCATGGCGTTGATGAGGCCCATGGCGGAGCCGGCGACGCCACGCGGGAGCGTTTCAGTGGGGATGGCCCAGAACGGGGCCAGCGAACAGAACGGGCCGGTGATGGCGACGCAAATGCAGGCATAGGAGAGCCAGGCGGAGTGGCTGCGCGAGAGCACGCCGGCCAGGAAAAACGCACCGCCCCAGCCCAGGGCGGCTGCGACGTGTCCGCGCCGTTCGCGCGTGCGATCGGAGTGGCGCGCGTGGAGGATCATCAGGATCGCCCCCAACACGTAAGGACCGGCGAACAGGAGGCCGATGAGGGTGTTGCTCAGGCGCAATCCCTGGGCGTGTTTGAGCGCGCTGGGGAGCCAGAACATGCAGCCGTAGGCGCCGCAATTCTGGAAAAAATAGATGACCAGCATCACCAGGACCTGGCGCCGCAGCAGCGCGCGCCAGAACGGCTCGGGCCGGCCCGGTTCCAATTCGGCGGCTTCGCGAACCAGGATGGACTCAACATGCGCCCGTTCCGCGGTGGAAATCCAGCGGGCCTGGCGCGGGTGATCGTTGATGAAGTAGATCCAGATGGGCAGCCAAAGGAAGGGCAAGGCCCCTTCCAGGATGAGCATCGCGCGCCAATTGGCCAGACCGGTGGTGGCCTCGAGCGAGCTGGACTTCCATGCATCCAGAATCCACCCCGACAACGGCGATGACAAGGCCACGGCTAGCGGCTGGCAAA
>JAGWYX010000896.1 GCA_018969165.1 Verrucomicrobiota bacterium | reverse complement strand
TGGAATACCGGGATCTCGAGCCGCTCCTGCAGGCGCGCCTCGACGTCAAAACAGCGCGGGGCGGAAATGTCCTCGAGGTTGATGCCGCCGAAGCCGACGGACAGGTTGGCCACGGTCTCGACGATCTCGTCGGCGTTCTTGGTGCGCAGGCAGATCGGGTAGGCGTCGATGTCGGCGAATTGTTTGAACAACATGGCCTTGCCTTCCATGACCGGCATGGCGGCCTCCGGGCCGATATCGCCGAGGCCGAGCACGGCGGTGCCATCGCTGACCACGGCGACGGAGTTGCCTTTGATGGTGAGCTGGTAGGCCTTTTCGTGATGCTCAGCGATCGCCTCGCAGACGCGGGCGACGCCGGGCGTGTAGGCCATCGAGAGGGTGTCGCGCGTGGTGAGGGGGACCTTGTTTTGGATCGAGATTTTGCCGCCCAGGTGCAGCAGGAAGACCCGGTCCGACACGTTGAGGACCCGCACGTCGCGCACCTGGCGCACGGCCGAGACGATGTCCCGAGTATGCGCGTCGTCACGGGCGCGAACCGTGACATCGCGCGTCATCGAGCCGGAGTCGGAGGCGACCAGATCGATCGCCCCCAGGTCACCGCCGCGGCGGCCAATGGCCTGGACGATCCGGCTGAACATCCCGACCCGGTTCGGATAGCTCAGGCGCATGGTGAAGGAATGACTGACGGAAGGACGAGTGAGGTGGTTATTCATAAGAGGGTGTTGTCTGACAGATCGAATGGGGAGAACTCACGGTGGTTCCGCGGAAACAGGAAGCGGTGGATGCCCTCGGCCGCCTTGCGCCCGTCCCGCACGGCGTGCACCACCAGGCTGGGACCGCGCACCGAGTCGCCGCCGGCAAAAATACCGGGAACACTCGTCATTTGGTTGGCATCCGTGACCACCGCGCCCCAATCATTGACCGCGATCTGGGCGAAGTCACTCTCGGGCGGGAATGGCACCGGGTCAAATCCGTAGGCGGCGAGCACCACCTCGGCGGGGACGGTGAATTCCGAGCCGCGAATCGGCCGCGGCTTGCGCCGTCCACTGGCGTCGGGTTCGCCCAGTTCCATTCGGACACAGCGAATCCGGCTGATACCGCCATCGGGGCCGGCCTCGATGGCGACGGGATTGGTGAGGAAATTGAACACGGCGCCTTCCTCGATGGCGTTGGCATACTCCTTGCGGCTGCCAGGCATATTGGCCAGGTCCCGCCGATAGACGCACACGGCCTCGCGGGCCCCGCACCGGATGGCGGTGCGGAGACAGTCCATGGCGGTGTCGCCGCCCCCGAGCACGGCGACGCGCATGCCCAGCACGTCAATCGACGGCTGGCCAGCCGTCGCGTCGAGGTTCTTCTGAATCAGGAACGGCAACCCTTGGAACACGCCGGGCAAATTGGCCCCCGGCACGTCCAGTGGTTTGGCTTCCTGGGCGCCGATCCCGAGGAACACGGCGTCGAACTGAGCGCGCAGTTCGCCGAGACTGACGTCGTCTCCGACGTTGACGCCGCAACGGAACTCGACGCCGCGCTGGGCCAGGATGTCGAGTCGGCGCTCGACGATGGTCTTCTCCAGTTTGAACGAGGGAATGCCGTTGACCAACAGGCCGCCGGGAAGGAGCAGCGCCTCGAAGAGTGTGACCGCGTAGCCGCGCTTGGCCAACTCGTCGGCGCACGCCATGCCAGCGGGGCCGGAGCCGATCACCGCCACGCGCATCCCGTTGGCCGGCACGCGCGCGACTTTCACCGCGCCGTGGGCGAAGGCGTATTCGTTGATGAACCGCTCGACCGCACCGATGGCGACCGGGTCGGATTTGGCGTTGAGGATGCAGGCCCCTTCGCAGAGGCGCTCCTGGGGGCAGACCCGTGAACAGATTTCCGGCATATTGCTGGTCGAGCGCGAGAGCGTGGCGGCCTCGAGGAACTGGCCCTCGGCGGTCAGCGCCAGCCACTCGGGAATCCGATTCGCCAGAGGGCAGCCGGTGCGACAAAGCGGTTTGGGACATTGAATACAGCGGCTGGCCTGCCGGCGGGCCGTGGCTTCGTCAAACACGTCGTAGATTTCCCGGAAATCGCCGATCCGCTCGGCGGCGCTGCGTTTGGGCGGGGCCTCGCGAGGGATTTCCCGCCATGCCAGTTTGGCTTTGGTTGTGAGGATCATAGAGGGTCGGATTAGGATGGGGTGGGGCCGGTGGGTTCAGGTCGATCCGGAAGCGGCGCCCCCGAACCGG
>JAGWYX010000042.1 GCA_018969165.1 Verrucomicrobiota bacterium | reverse complement strand
GTGGCGGTCAGGCGGAAGAGTGCCGGGTGAAATTCGTCCCAAAACGGCGCCTGATGGCCGAGCGAAATCCCGATTTCGGCCGATCCGCCGTGGGCGTCCCACGCGACGCGCGAGCTTACCGGAGCGCCGAGCCTTGATTCGGCGCGATGAGAGGCGCCGTCACTCGCGTGCCGGGTCGGAGGCTGGCGCTCCAGTTTGGCCGCGACCTCGATCGTGCCGCTGCCCGCCTGGCCGGTCTCGTTGCCGATGCGGATACGGACCAGCGCGGATTTTTCCTCCACGTTCGGATACACCTCGACGTCGTCGAGCCAGACTGGCGGCGTGGCGCGCAGTTCGATCCTGCCGACGATGCCATTGAGATTTCCCGGGGTGCCGCCGTAAAGCGCCGAAACAAACCCGCCCAGGTCAATCTTCGGCGTGTTATCGACCCGCAGTGTGAGCGTGTGTTGGCCGGGCGCCAGGCCGACGCCAAGCGCGTGGACGTGCGGGGCGATGAGACTGTCCTGGGCCGCACCGCGCGGCTGGCCGTCGAGCCAGGCCTGCGTGACCCAGCGGCAGCGTTCCAGGAAGAGCGTCACGCGTTGCCCGCGCCAGGATGCCGGGATGACGATTTTGCGTTGATACCATGCCACGCCTTCATAAACCACCGGCCGCCACAATCCCGCCAGCGACGGCGGGATTGGGTTCGGAAGGCCGAGCTTGGCGTCGTCCATCGTGCCGGGCAGTTTGATGAGTGTGTCGCCCGGGAGCGGCGCGGCGAACCATTTTCCGGCCAGGCCGGCGTTCTGCTGGTCCATGGCAAACCGCCACTTGCCGGCCAGCGAAAGCGTTTCCGCCGGGAGCGACTCGGCCCACAAGAACAGGGCCAGACCGGCGGCGATGAGGGTTCTCCAGCGCATCGAGACGTGACCCTGTTCTTTTTGTGAGGTGGGGACAAGCATCCGTCTGGCGAGGCGCGCCTCCGACCTCAAGTCACCTTTGTCATGCATCTTTGATTGTGGCCGCAAACACTTTCAGACTGTCCGCCAGACCGACATGATACGCGGTGGCGAGGCGGCGGACTAGTTGAGCGTGCTGGTTCAATGCCCGGTGCAGCAAAGACGGGTAGGCGTCGAACTGGCGCACTTCCGGGGTCCGGCCGTAACCCGCGGGCACGCTGTGCCCGTGGCAGACGATAGGGACGATCCGGTTCGTCGGCCAGCATTTGGCGAGTTCAGCGCAAATGTCCGATAAATACGTTGGCGGGGCCGCCATCGCCAATGTGGACGCCGCAATCGGCCGGTGGCTGGCGCAGGAAGACACCTGCAGCAGTGCCCCGCCCAGCAGCAGCGCCGGCAATAATTGCTTACCGAAGGGCATGCAGCAAATCCGCCGCCCGCGGATGGTTCGGGTCGCGCCGCAAAACATCGGTCAATAATCTCCTGGCCTCCGCCCTTTGGCCGAGGCCCAGCCGCGCCTGCGCCTGCAAGAACCGCGCCGTCGTCTCCTGCCGGAATTGCGGATCGTCCGCAAACAACAGCAGCGCCGGCAGCGAGGTGGCGAAATAATCAATCTCCGCCGTGGACTGCTGCAATCGGCGCGCGTAAGCCAGCAGCTCGAGGAACAGTTTTTTCGCCCGCGATTTCCGGCCGAGCAGCTCCCAAGCCAAGGCGGAATAGAACGTCAATTCCGAGAACGCCCGGGTACTCATGTGCTGGAAATCACCCTTGAACTTCGCCGCGGCCAGCCAATGCGCGCGCGCCGCGCTGGTCTCGCCGCGCAACTCGAGCGCGCGGCCGAGCCAGTAATGGATGTCGCCCTGGTTGGCCAGCAGGTGTTTGGCTTCGCCGAGGTTCTCGGGTGCCGCCAGGGCGGCTTTGAAATGGGCGATCGCCGATTCCAGGTCGGAACTCCGCCTGCCGTTGGCCGCGTTTTTCAGCGCGTGGCGTCCCAACGCCAGGCGCGTGCGGACGTGCTCGCCCAACGCCGCGCCCTCGCCCCCTTCCCACGGCTGGAATTTCCGGCGTGTCAAGACTTCCAGTGCTTTCGCGGGTTGGCCGGTCTGGTTGTAAAGCGCGCACATTTCCACGCTCACGTCATCACGCTGCGCCGACAATTGCGGGAATTTCTCCAGTTCGCGCAGGCGCTTTTCCGGTTTTTCGCCGAGCCGTTTCCAGAGCTGGTCGCGTTCGTAGAGCAGGCGCGCGTCGGCCGGATTGGCCCGGTGCGCCCGGTCGTAAGCCGCGCGGGCCCGGGCCGGTTTCCGGGCGACGTTGAAATAGCCGATCCCCAGGTTGCGCCAGACGATGGAAAAACTCGAGTCCAGCTCCGCGCTGCGTTCCCACAGTCTGATCGCTTCGGCGTGCCGTCGGCGGTCGTAGAGCAAATTGCCGAGGTAATAGGGCGCGCGGGCGTCCGCCGGGTTGGCGCGCATGGCGGATTCAAGAATCAGTATCTCCTCCAGCCGCGCCGGGAAACAATAATCCGGGAGGGCCGCGGCGGCGCGCTGGTAAAAACCCCGCGCCGACTTATGGTCGCCGCCGCAATCCTGCAGCCAGCCGAGGGTGTAAAGCACCATCGGCAGCGCGCCCCAGTTTGAGTTGGGGAGCGCGGTGGCGCCGGTTGCCGGATTGGCGTGTGGCGTGGCGTTCGCAGCGCCCGCGGCCTTGGCAACCGGCGGCCCGGCAGACTCGGCGGTTTGCGCTAAGGCGGTCTGCAGGAGTTCAACGGCTGCGGCATAGAATCCGGCGCGGGCGAAGTCGTGGGCGAGATCGAGCCGCGTCTGCCAATCGCAGCGCAATTCCCCCCCATCGAGGTACCGCGCCCACCAATCCAGCGGGTCGAGCGCCAGCGTTTCACGCAACAGGGTTTCCGCCTCGGCGGTTTGGCCTGATTTTCGCAGCACCAGGGTCAACAGATCGCGCGCGCGGAGATGGTCGCGCTGGCAGCGCAATGCGCGGTGCAGATGTTCCCTGGCGGCGAGCCAATCGTTGCGGCGGCAATCCATTTCCGCCAGGGCATGCAAGCCCGCGGCGGTCCAGGCCTGGTTCCAGGTCGCTTTGTAAAAGGCGGCGTAAGCCTCGTCAAAGAGATGGCTTGTGGAAGCGGTGGAACCAGGGAGGGGTGGGACGCGCCCGCCCTTCCCGCCACTGGAATGCTCCGGCATCCTGTGCCTCCGCGCCTCCAGTTGATAGCGCAGGCACAGGCCGAGGTTGTAGAACGCCTCGCCGTCATACGGATTGGCGTTGCGGCGTGTCAGCCGCGCAATGGCCTGGCGGAAGGAGTTTTCGGCTTCAATCCATTCGCCGCGGCGCAGATGCCAGCGGCCCAGGGCGTTGTTGCAGCGCGAATCCAGCGGGTCGCGGCGCAAGGCCTCGCGCCAGTAGGCCGTCGGACAGCGCGTGGCATGGCGGTATTGCTCGAGGTGCAGGCCAATCAGGAATAATTCGTCGGCGCTGGCAATTCTCTCCGGAGGCGGCGGCTCGGTCGCCGGTGGTGGCACGGGGCCTGGCACGTGCGGCTTGGGCTGATAGGCGACCATCTCCCGGCCAGTAGCGTCCGTGACGCGGGCGGCCAAATCGGCCTCCCGGGTTTTTTGGGGCAATTTGATATCTTCGACGAACGGCGCGCCGGGCGCGAGGTCGCGGGTGACGGAAAAAATGGTCTTACCGTTGGCCGCGAGTTCAATTGTGGCGCCGGGCAATTTTTGCGTGGTGGAAATGCCGAGGCGGGCGGTCGTGACCCGGACATTCTGCGCGGTTTTTGCCTTTCCAGTTCCGGAGCGAACGGGCCGGTTGCCCGACTGCCGCGAGACCCGCAGCGCCACCGCCGCGCGCAGGTTCGCGTGCTGCGCCGGGCCGATTTTTTGAATCGGATACCAGAATTGGCTCCAGGCTTTGGTCTCGCCGGGCTGGAGAAAGCTGAAGTCAGGCTGGTTGTCCGCATAAACCCCAGCCATGATTTCGATGTAAGGCCAATAGATGCCCTGCGCGTCCGGGTCGGTCAAATTGCGGTCCCAGGCGTAGCCGAACTCGTGGTTGCCCCAGGTCCACTGCTTCTTGCCGGGGGCGATGTGGTGATTGGCGAGGTGGACGATGCCCGCCTGCGCCTGGTAATCGTAGCCGCCGAAGAAATCCTCCTGGCTGCCCATGCTCATAAAGCTGCACGGCGTCGGGAGGTTGGCGTAAAAACTTAAATCGTTCGGCGCGTAGTCCGGGATGCGTGAAGCGTGATCCGTGATTTGAGATTCGCGACCATGCGGCGGAACGAACCGGCGGGGCATTTCATGGGGCGGCACGCCCTGGCGCCCGCGTTGGCCGTAATTGACCCCGTAGTAAAAACCTTGCGCCCGGGGATACTCGCTCAGCGCACGCCGCGCGTGATCGGCCACGTAATACACGTCCGGCGGGAAAAAACTCCGGTAGGCTTCGTGCACGCGGGTGGCGACGTTCGCCCACCAGAGAAAGGTCTGCACGAACGGCGTCCGGTTGTAGGCGCGGACTTTGAGTTCGACCAACGCCCGGCCCGGGTACAGGCAGACGCCGTGCATGCCTTTCATCCGGCACATCGGGTCATGATCGCTGCACCAGACGGTTTTCGAGCCGTCGCGGTGCGCCTCGAGGTGAAAATCCACCGGCAGGAACGTGGCCGGCCGGTGATGCTGCGGCCAGTTCAACTCGATGCCACCCGAAATCCACGGCCCGGCCAGGCCCACGAGCGCCGGCTTGATCACGGGTTGGCGGTAAATCAGGTCGTAGCCGTTGGTCTTGTCCTGGAGGGCGTGAATCCGCCCGCCCAGCTCCGGCAGAATCAGGACGCGCAGGTATTCGTTTTCGAGCCAGACCGCCTTCCATTTCCGGTCGGTCTTGGTTTCAGCGATCCGGTCGGTGAACGGCAGCGGATAAACCTTGCCGCTGCTGCCCTGGTACACGCGCCGCTCCAGAAAGCTCGGGTTCTTGTCCGGCGCCGCCGGCAAATACGTGGGAATCACCATTTCCTCGACGCGCACTGATACGGACCGCGGCGGCTTTTCCGTCCGGGTCCCCGTCAGCCGCGAAGTCGCGCGCGCTGGCGGGAGAACGCCTGCCGGCAGAGCGTCAAATGTCATCGAGGAGGCTGCCATATCTTCGCCGTTCCGAGAAATACCTTGAGTTCCCCGGCTTGACGAGCCAGGAAAAAAGTTCTTCCATCCGGCGCGCCATCACGGCCTCTGATTCTTGGCAGTGTCCTAATTTCGGAGCGCGGCTCTATGAGCCGCAGCGAAGCAGCTTCAAAATCAAGCTGCTGCGAGTCACAGACTCGCGCTCCGACCGCAAATTCGGACACTGCCTGATTCTTCCGCACCTTGACAGGCCAGAGGTCGTTCCCTTAAATGGGCGGTCGATGGCCCTGAGTTCCAGAGTCTGCTTCATGTTCCCTGGCCAAGGCTCCCAAAAGAAAGGGATGGGGGAGGGATTGTTCGAGCACTTCCCGGAAGTCACCTCCGCCGCGGACGCGATTCTGGGCTACTCCATTCGCGAGTTGTGCCTGCAGGACGCCGGCCAGCGTCTTGGGCAAACGCAGTTTACCCAGCCAGCCCTCTACACGGTCAACGCCCTGAGCTATTACCAACACCTCAAGACGGGGGGCGCCAAGCCGGACTTTGTGGCCGGGCACAGCCTGGGAGAATACAATGCCTTGCTGGCCGCGGAGGTGTTTGATTTTGACACCGGCTTGCGGCTGGTGCAAAGACGCGGCGCGCTCATGGCGCAGGCCCAAGGGGGCGGAATGGCGGCGGTCATCGGCCTGAGTCTGGAGCAGGTTCGCGCCGTGCTCGACCAGCAGCGGCTCCAGCCATTGGACCTGGCCAACCTCAATGCACCGACGCAGATTGTCCTCTCGGGTCCCCGGGCGGAAATCCAGCGGGCCCAGGCGGTCTTCGAGGCCGCCGGCGCGATGATGTACCTGCCACTGAATGTCAGCGGTGCGTTTCACTCCCGCTACATGGCGGAATTTCGCGGCCAGTTTGAGTCGTTTCTGTCTGGATTCACTTTCTGGGCGCCGCGCATACCGGTGATCTCGAACGTGGAGGCCAGGCCTTATGCCGCCAACCAGGTTGCGCGACTCCTGGCCGACCAAATGAACCATCCGGTGAGGTGGTGCGATTCGATCCTTTACCTCCGGCAGCAGGGCGTGGAGGAGTTCCGCGAAATGGGGCCGGGCAAAGTCTTAACCGGCTTGGTGAACAAGATTCGGCTTTGAAGGTGGACCGTTTATGAGCGACGCGGGGGTTTTCATCCAGGCCGGCTCGGCGACACCGGCAGCCACCGGCCCTTGCCGGATTACGCCCGCCTCGCTGGGCGATCCTGGTTTCCGGCAAGAATACGGCTTGCGTTATGCATACGTGGCCGGGGCGATGTACAAGGGTATTGCCTCGGTGGACCTGGTGGTCAAGATGGCTCGGAACCGGCTGCTGGCATTTCTGGGTACGGGGGGCATGAGCCTGGAGGAGATTGAAAGCAGCCTGCGGGCGCTGCGGGCGGCCTTGCCTCACGGCGAGCCTTTCGGCAGCAACCTGTTGTGTAACCTCGCGCAACCGGCGGTCGAGGCGCGCACCGTGGACCTCTTGCTGCGGCACGGCATCCGCAATGTGGAGGCCGCGGCCTTCATTCAGGTCACGCCGGCCTTGGCCAGATTTCGCCTCACGGGGGCGCGTCGGAACGCGCGCGGCGAGATCGAGGTTCCCAACCGGGTGCTGGCCAAAGTCTCGCGGCCGGAGGTAGCCGAGGCCTTCATGAGCCCCGTTTCGGAACCGATTCGCCAGAGGCTGGTGCAAGCTGGCGAGATCACGGCCGAGGAAGCCGAGGTGGGGGGCCGTGTTCCGGTGGCCTGGGACATCTGCGTGGAGGCGGATTCCGGTGGCCATACGGACCGCGGGGTCGCCTTGGCTTTGATGCCGGGCATGCTCCGGCTGCGCGACGACTTGATGGGGGTGCATCGGTATCCGCGCCAAATCCGCGTGGGTGCGGCCGGGGGTATTGGCACGCCGCAGGCCGCGGCGGCGGCGTTTGTCATGGGCGCGGATTTCATCCTTACGGGTTCCATCAACCAGTGCACGGTCGAGGCGGGGACGAGCGACGTGGTCAAAGATATGCTGCAGGAGATGAATGTGCAGGACACGGCCTTTGCCCCCGCCGGCGACATGTTCGAGATCGGCGCCAAGGTCCAGGTGCTGAAGAAGGGGCTTTTCTTTGCGGCGCGCGCCAGCAAACTCTACGAACTCTACATGCGTCATAACTCGCTGGAGGAGATTGATGAGCCGACGCGGCGGCAGATTCAGGAGAAGTATTTCCGACGCAGCTTTGAGGACGTTTGGGCGGAAACCAAGGTCTATTATCTGGGCAACCACCCCGAGGAGATCGAGCGGGCCGAGCGGAATCCCAAGCATAAAATGGGGCTCATCTTCCGCTGGTATTTCGTGCACACCAGCCGGCTGGCGTTGGCGGGGAGTAGTGAACAGCGGGTGGACTACCAGGTCCACACGGGGCCGGCTTTGGGCGCCTTCAACCAGTGGGTGAAGGGCACGCCGTTGGAAAACTGGCGGCAGCGGCATGTCGAGGACATCGCGGAGCGGTTGATGCAGGCGACGGCCACGCTCCTGGACGAGCGCTTCCGCGCCTTTCGGGAGGGAGATTCAACGAGCCCGGGGGCGAGGGGCTCGACCGTGGCATCTCCGGCGTCCGCCGCGCCGCAGAACGCTGGCAATCCACGCGTCGGGTCAGGGGAGCCCGCCTATACCCATGTCTAGCGAGGCGCGCCTCAGACCGGAACCACGAATGGACACCGATGGCGAACCACGGATGCCACGGATGCCACGGATCGAAAATCTGGTTGATCCGCCGGATCCACGCCAGCCGCAGTTCATTCCTCCGCGCCTTCGTCGGTTCCCGCGGCCCTGCCTGGCCGGCCGGCCGGCAGACAGGCGGCAGACAGGCGTCTGGCTTATCCAGCGGATACTTTCAGCTCGGGGACGCAATCGGCCGGCGGCCCGAGCCGTCGCGCCCACGTTTTGGAGTGCGGCGGCCCGCCGCCGCTTTGCCCACCGGGGCGCGGGCGCCCAGGGGCCGGGGACTGGCGCACACCAGAACTCGACTTGAGAACCGCGAGTTTCAAAATCAAGGACTCGAGGGCCAGCGTGAACTGCGACGATTATGGAAGTAGGGATTGAAGCGATCAACGCGTACTGTGCCCAAGCCTATATTGAGGTCCGCACCCTGTTTGAGGGCCGGGGACTTGATCTCTCCCGGTTTGACAATCTGATGATGGAGAAGAAGGCGGTCGGTCTGCCCTGCGAGGACCCGATCACGCACGCCGTCAACGCCGCCAAACCGATGCTCGACCAGATGCCTGAGCGGGATCGCGACCGCATCGAACTGGTGATCACGGCCACCGAATCAGGCGTGGACTTCGCGAAGTCCGTGAGCGCATTTGCGCACAGGTATCTGGGATTGAATCGGAATTGCCGTCTGTTCGAGATCAAGCAGGCTTGCTACGCGGGCACGGCCGCCCTGCAGATGGCGGCCAATTTCATCCGGTCGGGGGCCTCGCCCGGGGCGAAGGCCCTGGTGCTGGCCACGGATGTGATCATGATCGGCCCTCCCGAAGTCGATGCCGAAGGCGCGGAGAAGTTCTCGTACGCCGAACCGTCGGGAGGGGTGGCGGGCGTGGCGATGCTCGTCGGAGACCACCCGTCGGTTTTGGAGTTGGATTTCGGCGCGAACGGCTATTTCAGTTACGAAGTATGCGACGTATTCCGACCGCGTACCCAGGGGGAGGTCGGGGACCCGGACCTGTCGCTGCTTTCGTATCTGGATTGCGCGGAAGGGGCCTTTCGCGCCTATGCCGCGAAGGTCGATGGGGCGGATTACCAGACGACCTTCGATTATCTGGCGTTCCACACGCCGTTTGCCGGGATGGTCAAGGGCGCGCATCGCAAGGCCATGCGCGTCTTCAAGCAGGCGACCACCGAGGCGATCGAAGCGGATTTTCGCCGGCGCGTTCTGCCGTCGCTCCAATACTGCATGGAAGTAGGAGGCGCCTACTCCGCGACGTTGTACCTGGCGCTGGCCAGCCTGTTGGACCACGCCGAGATTTCCCAGGACCGGCGGGTCGGGCTGTTTTCGTACGGTTCGGGATGCAGCTCCGAGTTTTTCAGCGGCGTGGTCACACCGGCCGGCCAGGCGCAGGTGCGCCGAATGGGGATTGGGCGCGCATTAGCCCAGCGATTGGCGCTGTCGATGGAGCAGTACGAACGTTTGCTCCGCCTGAGCATGGAGTTCGAGTTTGGAACCCGCGACCGGGAAATCCCCACGGCGCCGTTTCAAGAGCTCTATGATCGACAGTTCGCGGGCAAGGGTTTGTTGGTCCTCAGGGGAGTCAGGGATTACATTCGGGCTTACGCCTGGAGTTGATCGACGGTAGGCAGAGCCGCCGTGGCGCCGCGGGTGGCCTGACCGGCGGCGTCAATGGAGTTGGATCAACTGTTGCACCGGGAGCTTGTCTGGATCGATGGAGACCTGAGTGAACAGGTGATTCAGGAGAATGAAGATATCGCGGTTCCAGGTGACTTTCGGGCTGGAGTCGCCGATCTGGTATCGTTTGCCCATGTAGGTGACGGCCACCAGCCGGGTGGAGGGGTCCACGCCCCCCGTGCCGTCGATCCGCAGGATCGGTTCCCGTTCGCTTGCTGGGATGGGATGGGTCGGGTCGTTCACGGCCAGATCATACGTGGCGGCTTCGGTGGCGACGGCGCCGAGGACGCCCTCGAAGGTCCGCAGGCGGAGCGAGACAATTGGTATCTGGTTCGGGGGGATTTGCGACATTTGGGAAGCTTCCCATTCCGATTCGGGCTCGAGCTGGTATTCCTTCCGTTGCCGCAACTCCTGGAGTTTCTCGGCGACCCCGGGTTTGAATCGGAATCCGATCTGGTTGGTTTCCAGAGCCACGTCGAGGAGGGCGGCCTTTTGGAGCTCGCGATAAGTGGCCGCCAACCGCAAGAAGTTGCGATAATCCGCCTGACGTTCCAGGTCGGGGACATTGTGGATGGTGAAAGTCCTGGGCGGACCATTGGTGCGGCGATAGGTAAAATCCACCGCATACACCATGGCGCGCATGAGCTGGTCCACGGGGCGACCCTGGTCCAGCAGGGAAAAGAAAATGGTCGGGCTGATCGGGGCAAAGATTGCCTGGGCGAACGTGGAACCCGCCAGGGGAGTAAACGTGAACGTGGGTTGCTCGGCGGCGGAGAGGTTGAGCGTGCCGCCCCCCGAGAGGACCTCGGTGGTGATCGTCGGGCCGATTTGGTTCTTGCCGCGGCTGGAGGTGGTGTTGCCACCGACCGCCCCACTGAAGGTGAACGTGCTATTGATCAGTCCCATTTGCAGGAAGTAGGCCGGGTGCCCGTTCGCCCGCCGGGCGAGATTCAGCAGCATCTGCTCGTTCACCGATGAAGCATAGGCCTCGGAATAATGGTAAAATGAGGTCCGGAGTGCCGTAGGGCCCTGACAGCCGGCCAGCAGTCCGATCGCGACCAGAGCGGTTGGAATCGCGGCCAATTTACCGTGGGTGAAGCTGAACGTTCGCATGGGAATGGGTCAGGCGCTAGAGTCCTTGAGGCGTAGAACGCTGGCAATCAAATCGACGCCAAAACTCGACGTGATGACAGCAAGTTTCAGGGTTCAAGGACTCTGGCGGGGAAGCGGAGGCACCCCCCGCGGATTCCCGGCCTGCGGTACCGCGGGTGGTGAAAGCGGTTGTCTGCTCGGACTGTGGCTCGCGCGCCGCGCCGCGGCTCGGCGCAGTTTAGGCATGAGCATCTTTCTTGTCCTGGGCCTTTTTCTGCATTTCCTGGACCCCTTCCTCGTAGGTCTGTTGAAAGAAGTCGCGGACCTTGTTGGGGTCGAAAGTCAGGAACGTGCCGCCGGAGGCGAAGTGGAGGATAAAGACGCGCCCGAGGGCATAAGTCGAGGCCCCGGCGACGACGGGCAAGGCGAGGACGCCCGCCGCGCGGCCGGCCACCGGGAGGGCCTTGAGGAGGCTGTAGGCGAAGCCGGTGCCCGCGACGGCCATGCCGAAGCTGCCGAGCACTGAGCCGACGATATTCTTGACCAGGTTCGCGGAGAACTTGGTTCCGTAAAGGTTGGAGATTTCGCGGAGCATGTTCATTTGGATCGCACCGATGGCTACCAAATCCAGGAATGGATAGGGGAGGATTCCTGGCGCCATAGCCCAGAGGCTCCATTTCTTGACGATGCTCAGGGCGGCGGCATTTCGCTCCGGATCGGGCCGCACTCCTGGCTCCACGAGCGTAATAGTCGAGATGGCTGCTGCTGCGGTTGTCATTTTGTTCCTGTTTGGTTTGCTTCCGCGTGCGAGTTGCGGCCGAGAGTAACCATCTCTCTCCGCGAGTACCACCGGGCTCGCAGGTAACACCGGCTTCGCAGAAGTTTCGCCGGATGCTACGATCCGAGCCAGGGGGGTGTCAATACCCAATTGGCTGTGCCGGAGCGGCGTCCGTCGCGTCGGCGCCGCTCGCCGGCAGGATGGCTTCCTTGGCCGCTCGCTCCACAATCTGTTGGACCAGGAAGTCTTCCGGATAGATGGTCTTGTTCTCGTCGGAGGCGTCCGCCAAGTAAGTCTGCAGCTTGAACAGGCACATTTCGGCGGCTTCAGCCTCGGCGTCGGCGGAGCCGCGGTCGTGGTACTTCTGGCTCAGCCGTTGATAGTCTCGGTTTTCCGGACGCACCGAAATATGGTAGCGGCCCGCGGAAGTT
>JAGWYX010000041.1 GCA_018969165.1 Verrucomicrobiota bacterium | reverse complement strand
GCGGTCCAGGTTGTAGCCGTAGCCCTTGCCGATTCGATAGACCAGGCGCATCTGCAAGGGCACGATGGCCATCGTCGCCAGGGAATGCGGCATCAACTCCAGCGCCCCGTTGAGGATCGCGTAGTTCAGAATCATGCGGTCTGACTCGGTGTCGGCCGCGGCCACGGTCGGGAGCGGTGGAGGCGTGGGCAGGGGTTCGCGCGCCAGGGCGCCGGCCGCGTCGTGGAGGGTCGCGGCGGCGCCGCTGTCCAATCCCAGGGCCTGTCGCAAACGGGCGAGGAACTGCTGTTCCGGCGGGCTCAACACGTCGTCGGCGTTGCAGACGCATGCAGCCATCTCGTAGGCGAGGGCTTTGCTGTTCGGGGACTGCAAGCGTGCCACCACTTCCGGCAGCGGGGTTTGCCCGGTTAAGGACTTCTGGTACACCTCAGTCAAATCCAGGTGTTCGTTCGAGAAGCCGTGCACGATCTGCTGAATCCGGGTGCGCTCGACCTCGCTCTGGTTCCCATCGGCAAAGGCCGCCAGCACACAAAGGCTGATCACGGCTTGTTGCTCCGCTTCGCTCAGCGGGTGCAGTTCAGTTGTCATGCCGGTAATTCTCGGCTTCGGTGCCGAAGGTTAAAGTATAAAGCCACGCTCGGTTTGTAGCCGTTGCCGGCTCGGCCCGCGCCACCGGGAGCACGGCTTGAACAGGACCTTGACGCTCACTTAGGCGACGATGCCGTGGATCACGCGGCCGGCGACGTCGGTGAGGCGGAAATCGCGGCCTTGGGTGTGGAAGGTGAGCCGGGTGTGGTCGATGCCGCAGAGGTAGAGCATGGTGGCATGCAGATCGTGCACGTCCATGTCCTGGCCGTCTGCGAGGTAATGGTAACCGAGTTCGTCGGTGTTTCCCCAGGTGGTTCCGCCCTTG
This sequence comes from Verrucomicrobiota bacterium, assembly GCA_018969165.1. GTDB lineage: Bacteria > Verrucomicrobiota > Verrucomicrobiia > Limisphaerales > JAGWYX01 > JAGWYX01. Next base: position 10,894 of record JAGWYX010000041.1, on the reverse strand, counting down.
CTGCCGCCGCCGGCCATCCAGACCGAGAACGCGAGGATGTGATGATCGCGGCCGGAGCCCTGGCCCATCGGCGTGCGTCCGAATTCCCCGCCCCAGATCACCAGGGTATCGTCGAGCATGCCGCGCTGCTTCAAATCCTGGATGAGGGCCGCGGAGGCCTGGTCCACGTCCTTGGCGGCCACTGGCATATCGCGGTCGATATCGTTGTGATGGTCCCAGGCGCGGTGATAAAGCTGGATGAACCGCACGCCGCGCTCGGCCAGGCGCCGGGCCATCAGGCAATTGGAGGCGAAGCTGCCGTCGCCGGGGTGTTTGACCCCGTAAAGATCGAGGATGTGCTGCGGTTCCTTAGCGAAGTCGGTGAGTTCCGGGACCGAGGTTTGCATGCGGAAGGCCATTTCGTATTGGCTGATCCGGGTCTCGATCGCCGGATCGATCCGTTCATCGGCGAGCATGCCGTTCAGGCGCTTGATTTCCTCGACCACCTGCCGCTGGGTGCTCTGGCAAACGCCCGCGGGGTTGCCGACGTAATGGACGGCGTCGCCCTTGGACTGAAAGGCGATGCCGTCGAACCGGCTGGGGAGAAAACCGCTGGACCATTGGCGGGCCGAGACGGGTTGGACCCCGGACTGGCCTTTGGAGGTGAGCACCACGAAGCCCGGCAGGTCCTGGGTGTCCGCCCCCAGGCCGTAGAGCCACCAGGAGCCCATGCTCGGGCGGCCCTTGATTCGGGTGCCGGTGTTCATGAAGGCGTGCGCCGGGTCGTGGTTGATCTGCTCGGTGTGCATCGAGCGGACGATGCAGATGTCGTCGGCGATTCCGCCGATGTTCGGGAACAAGGCGGAGATTTCCTGGCCGGACTTGCCCCACCTGCGGAACTGGCAGAACGGTCCCAGGGCGATGAGTTTGGTGTTCTGCAACTGGGCGAGCTGTTGGCCCTTGGTAAACGAGTCGGGAAACGGTTTGCCGTTCAGCGCTTCGAGCTTGGGTTTGTGATCGAAGCTCTCGAGGTGGGACGGCCCGCCAGCCATGCAGAGATGGATCACCCGCCTGGCGCGCACCGGGAAGTGGGTCGGGTTGACGACTCCGCGCCACGGGCCGGAGGCCGGGATGGTTGCGTTGGCCAGGAGTTTCGGCGGGTTCAGCATCCAGGCCAGGGCCAGACCCCCCAGGCCATAGGCGGCGCGGCCCAGGAAGGTGCGGCGGTTGACGTTGGTTTGGAATTGCTCGGGATCGAAACAAGACTTGTAGTCGTTCATGGTCAATACCTCGTGATGGCTTCGTGCAGGTTAAGCACCACCCGGCAGACCTGTGTCCAGGCCGCCAACTCCGGCTCGTCGGCGTGCTTGGGTTCGGGGGCGAGGCCATCGTGCATGAGTTGTTTGGCTTCCTCGGGATGGGCCTGGTAGTGCTCGCGCTGCCACGTCAGGAACTGCTCCAGCGACGTCCGTTCCTTCGGTTGGACCGGCCGATCGAGGGCCTTTTCATAAACCAGATTCAGACGGGCCGCGTCCGACTTGCATTTGGCGGCCAGGACACGCGCCGCGAAGACCCGCGAGGCTTCGACGAAGGTCGGATCGTTCAGCAATGTGAGGGCCTGCTGCGGGGTGTTGGAGACGTTGCGGGCGGCGACGCATTCCTCGCGCGAGGGCGCGTCGAAGTTGGCGAGCATCGGCTGGAGAAACGTCCGTTGCCAATGAATATAAACGCCCCGTCGGTACTGCTGGTCGTCCAGGTCCGGAGAGTAATCGCGGTCGGGGAACTGGAGGTTGGCATAATAGCCGGCGGGCTGATAGGGAAAGACGCTGGGACCGCCGATGGCCGGGTTCAGCAGGCCGGCGATGAACAGGGCGTTGTCGCGCACGAACTCGGCTTCGAGGCGACGCGGGGACTGGCAGGCCAGCAGCCGGTTGGCCGGGTCGATCTCGCGCAGTTCGGGCCGCGGGTTGGAACTCTGGCGGTAGGTCGAGGACATCACCATCAGTTTGACCATGTGTTTGATATTCCAATCGCTGTCCATGAACTCGACCGCCAGCCAGTCCAGCAACTCGGGGTGCGACGGCCAATCGCCCTGGGAGCCGAGGTCTTCGACCGTGGCGCAAATGCCGGCGCCGAAGTATTCCTTCCAGAGGCGGTTCATGATGGTGCGGGCCGTGAGCGGGTTGTCGCGCGCGACCAGCCAGTGCGCCAGGTCCAGCCGGGTCAAGCGATGCCCATCCGGGTCCGGGATTTGCGGCAGGAAATGGGGCACCGCAGGCGGGACGATTTCGCCGGTGTTGATCTGCCAATTCCCGCGGGGCAGGATGCGAATGACCCTGGGTTTCCAGGCTACGGTGACCACGGTGGGGGATTTGCCGCCGCGGCATTCGCGTTCCTGGGCGTCGAGTTCCTTGTAGCGGTCAAAAGCGTCGCGGTTCCACGCGGTGCTCAACAAGTAGGTCGTGTCCATCCGTTGGCGTTCGCCGGGAGAAAGCAGAGTCGGCGATTTGGCGAGGGTCGGGCGCAGCAGTTTGCCGCCACCGCAATCCAGCGGGTGCTCGGCCCCGAAAGGCGACACGGAGATTCGCACGCAACCAGCGTCGCTGCGCCCCAGCGCGACGGCCAAGACGTCCCCGGGCTTCACCCGGACTGGCGGATCCAGCAGCCAGACCGCCGTTTGGGGCCGGTCCAGGTTCTGGCGGGAGGTCTTCCAGGCGTCGGTTACGCCCAGGATGGCATAGCCGTTCGAGTAGCGCTCATCCTTCTGATCGGCATCGGCGAAATAGAAGCCGATCGGTTTTTCCTTCGCGCCGTCGGCGGGCTGGAGGCCGGCCGAGAGGGTGACGTAGGTGCTCTGGCCTTTGCCCCGCAGGATCCGGTTGTGGTGCCGGGCGTCGGGAAGCAACTCCAGCCGGATCGCCGCCAGCCAGCCGGTCGGCGGTTTCAAGGTCAACCGCGTGCGGTCGGCCCCGGCGCCCGTCAGCACCACGCGCCCGTCGGCCTCGACGACGAAATCACCCGCGACCGGCTTGTTGGTGTCCTTGTTTTGCAGGGTGACGATCGGCGCCGGTGTGGCCCAACCGCTGGGCCAGCGCCGTAGGAATTCGGCGCTGGAGTCGGACCAGGAGCGGAACGCGTCACGCTGGGGTCCGTGGCCCCGGAGCGCTGCCGACGCCGAGAGCATCAGATCATCGATCTGTTTCTGGAACCGCGCCCGGCGGTGGTGGAGGTAGGGGCTGTCCACGACGATTTCCGGCGGGAACGGGTGATCGTTGCTCCAGCCTTTCAAGTCGGGGTTCGGGGTGTAACCGTAGTCCTGGTAAACGCCCCATTCCTTGATGTCCGCGAAGAAGGCCTCCAGCGAGTAGAAATCCTTGGTCGAGAACGGATCGAACTTGTGATCGTGGCATTCGCAGCAGGCCATCGTCGAGCCCAACCACGTCGTCGAGACCGTTCGGACCCGGTCGGCGGCGTACTTGGCCAGGTATTCCTTGGGTTGGGCGCCGCCTTCGCGAGTCACCATGTTCAGGCGATTGAAACCGGTGGCCACAACCTGTTCCGTCGTGGGATGCGGGAGCAGGTCGCCGGCGAGTTGATCGACGGTGAACTGGCTGAACGGTTCATTGCGATTGAAAGCGTGGATAACATAGTCCCGGTACGGGAAGACATTGATGTTCTGGTCGCCGTGGTAGCCTACCGTATCGGCGAACCGGACGAGATCGAGCCAAGGCACGGCCATGCGCTCGCCGAAGTGAGGCGATCTCAGCAAGCGATCCACTTCGCGCTCGTAAGCGTGCCCGCCAGGGTGCCGCACAAACGCCTCGGTCTCCTGGACCGTCGGCGGCAGGCCGGTCAGGTCCAGACTCAGACGCCGGAGCAACGTCCGCGGGTCCGCTTCCGGTGATGGCGCAATCCCTCGGGCTTCCAGCCGATTCAACACGAAGGCGTCAATCGGATCGCGCACCCACTTGCGGTCTTTGACTGGCGGGATGGGCGGGCGCGTCGGTTGGATGTACGCCCAATGCGGCTCGTACTGGGCGCCGGCGGCAATCCAATCCTTCAGCGTCTGCTTTTGTTCGGCGGTCAGGTGCCGGTGCGACTCCGGCCGGGGCATCACGTCATCGACGTTGGTGGTGTAAATCCGCCGAATCAGCTCGCTGCGCTCAGGATGGCCCGGCACGAAGGCCTTCCGCTCCAGGGCGACCTCGCGCACGTCCAGGCGCAGTTTGGCTTTGCGGTTGTTTTTGTCCGGGCCGTGGCACAGGAAGCAGTTCTCGGACAGGATCGGCCGGATGTCGCGGTTGAAGCGGAGGCGGGGCTGGGGACCGGCGGGGCGTTCGGTGACCGCCAGGGCGGTGGTCAGCAGGAGGGCGAAGACGCCCGTGTCGGCCAGCCAGCCGACGAGCGCGGGCGCGGGGCGGAATTGGAGCATTGCGGACTTCTAATTAACTTGATTACTTCGCCGTACCTTTACTTTGGACCCAAACCGCGGCGGCCAAATTCAAATGGTCCAAAGCCTTCCGGTCTCATGGCCCGCCGCGCCGCTCCCGTTCGTTGGCTCCGTCGCGTCGGCGGAAGCCCGGTGTCGGCACCGCTCACCGGCGACGATTCAGGCGATTGCCTGTGCCGGGGAGGGGGGCGGGGTGAAGCCGGCGCGCCGCCGCCCGCGCGGAAGGCGGTCAACGTGCGGTGCCATTATTCGGACTTGATGGGCCGGAGCTTGATGTTGCGGAAGGCGACCGAGCCGTGGTCGCCCTGGAGGGCGATGTAGCCCAGGTCTTCCTGGGCGAAGTGCGGCATCGAGTGGAATTTGCTGCGGGCGACGCGGGCGTTGAAATCGGGGCTGTGGAGGACGTATTCGAAATACTTCACGCCATTGATATAATGCTCGCATTTTTGCGGGCTGACGATAAGCCGGACGTGGTTCCATTCCCCGGCCGGCTTGGTGGCGTCGAGGATCTTGGCGCGGATGGGATCGACCGGGGGCGCGTAGAGGGCGTAGAGCCAGCCGCACCGGATCGGGTCGGAGGCCTTGGCGTTGTCCTCGAGCTGGAACTCGGGGCCAGTGGCCCAGACGGCCCCACCGGCGTCGGTGACATGGTACATGATGCCGCTGTTGCCGCCCTCGGAGATGTTGTAATCCAGGTCGAGTTCGAACCAGTCGAACTTTTGCGTGGTCACGATGTCGCCGGCGTTATGGGGATCGACGCAGGCCAGGGTGCCATCCTTGACCTGCCAGCCGGGGCGGACGCCGTCGCGCTTGAAGTTGTGCCAGCCGTCGAGGGTTTTGCCGTCAAACAACAGTTGCCAGCCGGCGGCCTTTTCGGCGTCGGTCAGCGTGTTGGGCGGAGCATCGTCGTCGGCCGCGCGGACCAAAGGGGTGGACAGGAGCAGGAGACCGAGTGCGAGGTGGAGGATGCGGTTCATGTTTAAAAAGGCTAAAGAGGCGGGCCTCAGACCTCAAGCCTCTTCGTTCGACATTTTCCGGTCGTCCGCCTCCATCGTCCGTCCATTCAGACCAGGCTTCCCGAGTCCGCGAGGCGACCCTGGGTGAACCGTTACAGATTCGCTCCTGCTATGATCCCGGTTCAAGGCAACGATGCAGGTCCGGCAGCGGACGGCAGCCGCCCCATTTGCTCGGGTGGAAGATGATGAGATGGGCGCTACTCCTTCAACCCCAGCTTGCGCAGCTTGGGCGCGATGACGATGCGGCAATACGGGTTCCGATTCTTGTTCAGTCGATAATAATCCTGGTGATAATCTTCGGCCGGATAAAACGCGCCCGCCTGGGTGATTTCGGTGACGATCGGCTTGGAGAATTCCTTGGCCGCCTCCGCTTTCGAGTGTTCGGCGATCCGGCGCTGGGCTTCCGTCGAGTAAAAAATGGCGGAGCGGTACTGCGTGCCGGCGTCGGCTCCCTGGCGATTCAGCGACGTCGGGTCATGGGCGTGCCAGAATGTGTGCAGGATTTTCTCCAGGCTGGTGCGTTTCGGATCAAAGGCGATCCGGGCGACTTCGGCGTGGCCGGTCTGGCCGGTGCAGACCTGTTCGTAGGTTGGGTTGGGCACGTGGCCGCCCATGTAGCCGCAGGCGACAGACAGCACGCCGGGGATTTGCTGGAAGACCGCCTCGGTGCACCAGAAACAGCCGGCCCCGAGCGTGATGACCTCGGCGCCTTCGGGGATCGTCTTCATGGTTGGGGAAACAGCGGTGGTATCGGCGCCGACGCCAACCCAGGCGCACAGGAGCGCCGCGGCCAAGGTGGCACCGGCGGAGATCAAGGGCTTGAGCGCGGACATCGGCCAGGGACTATGCCGCGGGTGATGGCGATTGACAACGCTTTTGGTGTTCACGCCGATTCGCTCGTCCCGCTTCTCCAGGACTCGACGAGCAAGGCGTGCAGAGCCGATGGACTCCAGAACCCTCGGCGACACGCGCAGCCACGGTTTTGAATTTCGTGTCCATTGGTGTCCATTCGTGGTTCATCCGGTCTGAGGCGCGCCTCGCTAGTCCTGCCGGACAAAGACCAGGGTGGGGACGATCGGGTCGTTGGGCTGGTGGACGATGAGCATGTCCTGATCGACGGCCGCCTCCACGGTTTGGCTATGGCCTTTATCGTCCTGGAAGGTGATCTGGTATTTGTCGTCCTGGTTTTGCCAGGAGCCTTGGGCCAGGACCGTGGGCGCCGCCGGGGCGGGCGCCGGTTGAGCGCCGGCATCGGGGGCGGGGGGTGGGGCGGCCGGTTGACCGCCATAAGGCCCGTACCGGTTCAGGCCGCGGGCCATTTGGATGGCCCGGCCCATGCCTTGGGCCTGGCGGACCGCCGGAGGCGCGTTGGGTGCGCCGGCCGCCTGGGCGACCCGCTGGGCCGCCATCTGTTTGGCGATTTGGGCGAGGTTAAACCGCCCTTTGAGGATCACTTTGTTGTCGGGCAATGCCGTGAAGGTCATGCCCGACATGAACGCGTTGAGCACCACCTTGAGTTTGCGGAACTGGGCGCTGGTGATGTTCATGCTCAGCTTCTTCATCTGGATCAGCACCCCATCGACATCGAGTTCCCAACGACCGAGGATTTTCTCGCTGGCGTAGCGGGGGGATTTACCGGTCTCGAGATATTGTCGCAGATCCTTCAGGTCCACCTTCAGCAATTCCTGCACCAGGTCCCCGTTATTGATGACGGCCTGGACGTGCGCGTTATCGAGCAGGGCCTTGAAGTCCTGCTCGGTCTTGAGCGTCTCCTGGAAGGTATTGTCGGTGGCCATGTCCTGGAATTCCTGGCGATCGGCCAGCGCCATGAACGGCGGATAATCCGGCAGGCGACTTTCGACCAGGCGATTGTGGTAAAGCAGCCCGAGGAGGTCTGCCACCTCGTAGTATTTCGGGGGTGTGGCGTCGAACGAGGCCACGATCCGGTCCAAGCCCGTCGTCTGTAAATCGGCCCGGGCTTGGTTCAACAGGCGCAATCCGGCGGGGGCGGAATCGCCGGACACCTGAACGGTGAGGTAGCCCACGACGTAGATCGGCAGCGCCAGGACGATCAGGTAAACGCCGCCGGCCACCAGGCCCAGACAAAGACCCAGTTGCCGGTTCAACATTTCCCAGGTCAGCCGCCGCACGTCGTCGGCGTGGTACTTGTAGTGCAGGGCGACCTGGCGGTGCGCGAAATAGGCGGCCACCCAGCCCACGATCAGGATCAGGACAAAGACGGCCATCGGTGGGAGGGCCCACAGCCAGAGGGGATCCTTGACGCCCAGGGAGGGGAACAGCGGTCGGACCACCGGGCCGAGGGGTCGGGCCAGGCAGGCCGCCAGCATCAACCCCACCAGGGCCACCGCTTGCCGGATCGCCCCGGTGTAGAACCCGATCACCGCGCAGAGTCCAAGGAGGACGATCGCCAACAGCCAGATTGTCATGCCCGTAAACTACGCCTCCATTCCGTCAAACGCACGCAAAAAGCAGTCTCACTTGGTCGGATCCCCGAGCCGGTTTTTCACCCAGTCGATGTCCGTCTTGTCCTCCGGGGTGTCGCACCGGAACACGCCGGCATGACGGTCGGTGTAGCTGACCCCCATCCACACCGGGCTCCGCAGCTTTCCGATCCAGGCTTTGATCTCGGAGTGGCCATCGAGAAAGGCGAAGCCGCAAGCGCCGTTATGGTAGGTGGCCGGCAGATCGCACCAACTGTAAAGCCCGCCGTAGCCGGACAGCACCGGAATCCAGTAGGCGTCGTTGATCGAATCCGGGTGCTCGTCCAATAATACCAGCAACTGGGCGGGGCCGTTGCGCGCCGGGTCGGTGGTCTTCTTCCAACCCTTCCAGTAGCCCAGGCCCGAGGCATCCAGGCTGGTGCCGGAGAAGCCGTTCATCGACACGCTCCGGACGCGCTCGCTCCAGCCCTTGGCGCGCTGGACGCGGCTGAGGTAGATATCGGCCGGGCACTTGAAGACACCCGCCGAGCGGCTCAGGTAACTGGCCAGGACACACTGGACGGGATTGACCAGCGCATCCAGGTTGGTGTTGATCGGTGTCAGGTTCCAATCCAGCCAGGTCGAGCCTGTGACCTTCATGGCCAGCCAGTCCCCGGCATCGGGGACGGTTTCGTTTTGATCGGTGGCGTACATCAGGTAGGCCTTCATGATCTGCGAAGTGTTGTTCATGCAGGAGATGCCCGTCGCCTTGGCCTTGGCTTTGCCGAGGGCGGGCAACAACAGGCCCGCCAGGATGGCGATGATGGCAATGACCACCAGCAGTTCGATGAGGGTGAACCCGGTGTCGGGCTGGGGCCGCGGCCGGCCAGGGTCGGGGGAAGGGATCGCCGCTGAATTCATGGGTTAATTGTGTGGGTGAACTCCGCAAAGCACCGCCCCAGGCACCCGATCAGCGAGGCGCGCAGCGGGATCATTCGGAGGATTAGAAAAATCGAATAGGCACGAAAAGCTGACATACGGTCCGAGGCGCGCCTCGTTAGGGTTAATGCCCGGCATTCTATCGCGAAAGCGCGGGCGCCGACAAGCATTTTATTGCCTTTTGGCCGTGATTACCTAATTTGCTGCTTGTTGGCCCCGGAACCTCAGGGCCGGGTGCCGCCTCTCAAGTTGGGGCGCGGGCCCTGGCGCATCCGGCGGCGGCTATGACGACATCAACCATCACATTACCCGATGGGGATCCTTCCCAGGGTCCGACGCGCCGCGGCTTTCTGCGGAAGCTGCTGTCCCTGGTCTGCGGCGGATTGGCGGGACTGGTGCCGGCGGCGGCGGGCCTGGTCACGTTTCTGGATCCGTTGCACCGCCGGTCGGCGGCGGGCGGCTTCGTGCGGGTCGCTTCCCTGGAGACGCTTCCGGCCGACGGTATCCCGCGCAAGTTCGCCGTGGTGAGCGATCGCCGGGACGCGTGGAACCGGTTTCCGCACGTGCCGATTGGGGCCGTCTATCTGCGGCGTACCGGGGCGCAGGCGGTCGAGGCCCTCAACGCGGTGTGCCCGCACGCCGGCTGCTTCGTGGACTATGTGCCGATCCAGAACGGCTTTCTCTGCCCCTGTCACAACAGCCGTTTTGCCGCCGATGGCCGGCTGCGGGATTCCCGCAGCCCGAGTCCGCGCGGTCTGGACACGCTGGAGGTGCAGGTCCGCGACGGCACCGAGATTTGGGTGCGGTTTCAAAACTTTCGCGCCGGCCAAGCCGCGAAGATAGCGGTGGCATGAAATCGTGGTTGGCCTGGCTGGACCAGCGCACCGGGTGTCGGCGCCTGCTGCACGCGGCCCTTTATGAAAGCGTCCCCGGCGGGGCGCGCTGGCGGTATGTCTGGGGCAGCACCCTGGTCTTTGCCTTCGCGGTCCAGGTGGTCACCGGCCTGTTCCTGTGGCTGGCTTACAGCCCCAGCGCGCAGACCGCCTGGGAGAGCGTTTTCTACATCCAGTATCAGATGCAGGGGGGCTGGCTGCTGCGCGGCCTGCACCACTACACCGCGCAGATCATGATCGTGCTGCTGGTCTGTCACCTGGTCCAGGTGGTCATCGACGGCGCCTACCAAGCGCCCCGGGAGATCAATTTCTGGACCGGCCTGGTCCTGCTGGTGCTGGTCCTGGTCCTGTCGCTGACCGGCTACCTCCTGCCGTGGGATCAGAAGGGTTTCTGGGCCACCCGCGTCGCCACCAATATCGCCGCCATCACCCCGCTCGTCGGCCCCGCCCTGCAACGGCTCATCGTCGGCGGACCGGATTATGGGCACCTGACCCTCACCCGTTTTTTTGCGCTGCACGCCGGGATCATTCCCGCCACCCTGACGGCGCTCATCGTCGCCCACCTTTATCTGTTCCGCCGCCACGGTCTGACCGCCAGCCAACCGCGCCGGCGCCCGGACGACCTGTTCTGGCCGGACCAGGTCCTGCGCGACGCGATTGCCTGCCTGGCGGTGATGGTGGCGGTGTTGTTCCTGAGCCTCTATCCGCGGCTGGTCCGCGCCGGGGCGCCCTTGGGGGCGGACCTGGGTGCGCCGGCGGATCCATCGGAGCCGTTCTCGGCGGCGCGACCGGAATGGTATTTTCTGTTCCTGTTCCAGTTGCTGAAGTACTTCCCGGGGCGTACCGAAATCCTGGGGGCCATGGTCCTGCCCGGCCTGGCCTTCGCCGCGCTCGTGGCCATGCCCCTCCTGGGCCGACACCGGTTCGGCCACAGGTTCAACGTCACCGTGCTCGCCCTGCTGTTGCTCGGGGCCGGCTGGCTGACCTACCGGGCGATCGACCAGGACCGGCACGATCCGGATTACCAAAGGGCCGTGCGCGACGCCGAGGCCGAGGCCGAGCGCGTCGTGGTCCTGGCCCGCTCCCCGCGCGGGATCCCGCCCGCAGGCGCCGTCACCCTGCTGCGCGAAGATGCGCTGACGCGCGGCCCGAAATTATTCGCGCGGAACTGCGCCA
>JAGWYX010000895.1 GCA_018969165.1 Verrucomicrobiota bacterium | reverse complement strand
TGTGCAGGTAGGCCCCGATGGCCGCCAGGTCCACGCGAAAGCCGGACAGGAAATGGCACGACGCCAGGGCGACCAGGCGGGTCTGCTCGTCCACTTGTCCCTGGACGTCCACCAGGCGGATGCGACCGGGCACGCGGGTGTTCAGGAAGCGCACCTGCACGCCATGCTCGGCCAGCGCCATCCACGGATAGACGTTGGACGGGTAGTCGTCGAAGTAGATGAGGAGGTTGTCGTTTTTGCGCCAGGGCAGGCCGCTGGCGACCAGGCTCAAGGCCAGCGAGGTCGGGCCAATGAGGGCGATTTCACTCGGTTGGGCGCGCAGCAATCGGGCGGCGAGTTCGCGGGTGGCGGCGACTTGCGTCGCCGGCAAGAGGGTTTCCTGGTCGCCTGCGGTGCAGCGGGAGGCGTAATGCTGGATGGCCTCGGTCACGCGGCGAGGCAGGGGGCAGACGCCGGCGTGGGCCAGGAAGCAATGCTCGCGGGCGACGGGGAACTCGAGTTGCCGGAGCGATTCGTCGTTGAGGAGGGCGGACAGGGTGAGGCTCATGCGGCGGGCTACTGCATGACCTGGTTCAATTGGTTGAAGTAGCCGAGCCAGAACTGGACGACTTGGTAAGCGACCAGCAGCATGACGGCAAAATAGACCAGGCGCGGTGTCCACGCCGCGACGAGCTGGAGTTTGTTCGAGCCTTCCTCCTGGTAGAGGGCGTGGAGGCGCCGGAGGGAATCGTCCAGTTGTCCGCTGACTTCGCCGGTATGATAGAGGTTGGCGAACAGTTCAGGAAAGGCCCCGCTTTTGCCGATGGCTTCGGCCGGGGTTTCGCCGGCCAGCACGCGCGGTCTCCAGGCGGCGACGGCGCGACTCAGTGCGGGCGATCCGCTGGCGGCGGCGGCCAGGTCCCAGGCCTCCACCAGGGGCACGCCGGCGTTGATGAGCGCTTCGAGCGCGGCGGCCAGGCGGGCCAGGGCGAGTTGGCGTCGGGCCGCGCCCAGCAGCGGCACCGGGTGGAGCAGCGTTTCCAGCCAGGAACGCCAGCGCTCGCCGTGGCGTCCCTGGCTGGCATAGACGCCGAACCACAGCAGCACATAGAGCGGGACCAGGATCAGGGCCTTCTGCCAGAGGTAACCCGCGAGGTTTCCCAGCCAGATCATTTGGTAAATCATCGCGGTGGGGAAGATCAAGACCGCGATATGCAAGACGAAGACGGGGTAAGCGAGATTGGACAGGACGCTGCGGGCGAGGACGGCGCGCTCCCGGTAATAGGCGGCGAGCAAGCGGCAGACGGCATCGAGCCGGCCGCTTTGTTCGCCGGCGCTGATGAGGGCGATGTCGAAGGAAGGGAGCCAGCGGTTCTGCCGCTGCAGGGCCTCGGTGAAGGTCGAGCCCTGGGTCAGCTCCCGGACCAAGCGGGAGAGGGGCTCGCGCCAGGTGCGGGCCGGCGGATTTCGATGGAGCATCTCGAGGGCGGGCACCAGGCCGACCCCGGCGGCGAGCAACGAGGCGATTTGATGGTATAAGTCGGATTGGCGGCTGAGCTGACGGGGTGTGACGATCAGGGGCATAGACATGCTCGCGTCTGCCCCGCCGCCATTCGCCGCGCCGCGCGCGGCGGCTTGCTCTGCCTTCCGAGATCAAATCGCCCGCCGGCGGTGTTCGGTCGGTCCATCGGTCTGGAACGGGCTCCGACGCGAACATTGGCGACGGCGCCGGTCCTGGACTCAGTCAAGGGTGTATTTGTCCAGGTTGGCCTTCAGATCGCGCTTGCTGCGCAGGCCCACCATTTGTTCAACCACTTCGCCGCCCTTGAAGATCAGGAGGGTGGGGATGGCGCGGATGCCGTATTGGGTGGCCAATTCCTGCTGGGTGTCGATGTTCACCTTGCCGAACCGGGCCCGGCCGTCGTATTCACTGGCCAGATCCTCGATGATCGGGGCGATCATCTTGCAGGGACCGCACCATTCGGCCCAGAAATCCACCAGGACCGGAGTGGGTGCATGGAGGACGTCGTTGGTAAAATTGTCCTGAGTTAAGGTCGCGATGTGTTCCGAAGTCATACGTGAGGAGCCGAAGCCCGATTCGGGGGGCGCAAATTCCGGGAATCTTACTGGGCCAGGAGAATGACCCGAACCAGCACGGCCAACCCGATGACCGCCGCGGCGATCGCCAGGGCCTTGTCGGCCATGGCGACGGTGGGTGCGGTCGTCATGCGCGGCGCCGGTGCCGCGGTGGAGGCGCGTG
>JAGWYX010000894.1 GCA_018969165.1 Verrucomicrobiota bacterium | reverse complement strand
GGCGATGATGGCGATCACCACCAGCAGCTCGATCAGGGTGAAGCCGCGGGATTGATTGGGCACAGATTTGTTCATGGCATGTTGGCAGTGGCACAACTGGGTCGCGGTTAACATCGCTGTCACCACGCGGTGGAGTCAAGGCGGGAAAAATCCGCCGGGCTCGGTTCATGGGCGCAATGCGCCCCAAACATGCCGGGGAGGTCTCATGTTAAAGCGCGGGTCTGCGACCCGCGGCGGCGTCGGTGCGCACGGGGCCTGGGAATGGGCTGCCATCCCAACGGCCGGGCGAGCGTGCTGCGGCTCACAGAGCCGCGCTCCGGGGCTAAACGAGAATTGCTCGTGGGCGTTCCCTGAGCTTGCCCGGCGGCGCTCGCCTATGGCACCCTGGGGAGCGCGACCCGTTATGCAATTGGCTGACTTGACCTCGCCCGCCGTCCGCGCTCTGTCCCGGGACACGCCGGTCGTCGTTCCCGTGGCCGCGCTCGAGCAGCACGGCCAGCATCTGCCGCTGTTCACGGACAGTTTGCTGCTGGGGGAAATCGTACGGCGCGCCGCCGCGCGGCTTACCGACCGGGTGCTGTTCGCCCCGCTCCAGTGGCTCGGCAATTCGGAGCATCACCTGGATTTTGCCGGGACCCTGTCCGCCCCGCCCCGGGCCTATCTCGATTTGCTGGGCGGGCTGATGGAGAATTTCATCCGGCACGGTTTCCGGCGCCTGGTGTTCGTCAACGGACATGGCGGCAACAACGTGCCTGGGCAACAGGCGGTATTCGAGGTGCGCCAGCGGCATCGGGAGCGGAGCGATCTGCTATTGCTCTTCGCGACTTACTGGCGGTTGGGCGGCCACCCGCGCGAGGCGGACCCGACATTGGCCCAGGAGCACATGGGCCACGCGTGCGAGTGGGAAACCTCGATGATCTTGCGGATCGCCCCGCAGTTGGTGGGCGACTACCACCGCCTGAAACCGGTTGCCACCGGTGACGCGTTCGAGCCGGCCGCGCGCGGGTGGGTCACCCAGGACCGGAGTGCGGCCGGCCACATCGGTTCGCCGCACTTGGCCACGGCCGAGAAGGGGGAGCGGCTGCTCCGCGGATTCACGGATGACGTCGTGGCGCTGCTGGAACGGGTCTTGCGTTGGGACGGCCAATCATGGAACGGCTGAGCGCACCCGCCGCGCCCCGGTCCGCGGCCTGGAAATGGTGGGTGTGCGGGTTGCTGCTGTGCGCCTCGGCGATCAACTACATGGATCGCCAGACGCTGGCCAACGCCGCGGTCCGGATCACCACGCAGTTTCATTTGCGCCAGGAGCAATACGGGAACCTCGAACTTGTTTTCGGCTGGGGGTTCGCCGCCGGGTCGATCTTCTTTGGCTGGCTGGCCGACCGGTGGCCGCTGCGTTGGGTCTATCCACTCGTGCTGGCGCTCTGGTCGGCGACCGGGTTTGCGACCGGTTGGGTGGGAAGTTACTCCGGACTGCTGCTCTGCCGCGGCCTGCTCGGCTTGTTCGAAGCGGGTCACTGGCCGTGCGCGATCAAGACCACGCAGCAGTTGCTGGCTCCGCACGACCGGTCGATGGGCAATAGCCTGGTGCAGGGCGGCGCGTCCGTCGGCGCCTTCCTGACCCCGCTGGCCATGAATTTTCTCCTGACCCCGGAGCTGGGAAGTTGGCGGCCCGCTTTTCAGATCATCGGCGCTTTGGGTCTGGTCTGGATTGTCGTCTGGCTCGTCATGATCCGGGCGACGGATTTGACCTTGAACCGCCTCATGGTAGAGCCGAGCGGCAGTTCGGTCGGGGAAGGCGCGGTTCCACCCGCGCCAACGACGATCAGGACCGACGCGGAAGTCGGCCCTCCCAAGCCGGTGGAATCGGCCCCGGTCAACGGTTGCAAGCCGTCGAGCTTCTGGCCCGTGCTGTGCGGTCGGCGGATGCTGGTGATCCTGGTAATCATCGCGTGCATCAACACCTGCTGGCAGACCTTGCGCGCCTGGCTGCCGAAGTTCCTCATCGAAGGCCGCGGCTACGCCGAAGCCGACGCCCTCTATTTCAACTCGCTGTTCTTCATCGCTTCGGATCTCGGGTGCCTCGGGGCCGGCGTGCTGACGCTCTGGCTCGGACGCCGCGGGTGGTCGGTGCACGGCGCGCGGCGGTTGGTGTTCTTCGGGGCGGCTGCGCTGACGGCGTTGACGACGTGCGTCGCCTTTCTGCCGAAAGGCTGGCTGTTGCTGGCGGTGCTGCTGGTCATCGGCG
>JAGWYX010000893.1 GCA_018969165.1 Verrucomicrobiota bacterium | reverse complement strand
GCGGGTTCAAGAAGAGCCGTGCGGTTCATGGCTGGAAATGGTTGGCGCTGGCGAACACGCCGTTGCGCGGCGCGGGGGCGGTTTCGATTTTATGAATCACCTCGTAAATCCGCCGGGCGACTGGCGCGCTGGTCCCGCCACCCGAACCGCCGCCCTCATCCATCACCACCACGACATACCGCGGGTTGTCGTAATCGGCGTAGGAGACAAACCAGGTGTCGTGCCGCTTCAAGATGCCGCCCTGCTTGACCTGCGCCGTGCCGGTCTTGCCGCAAATCCGCATGCCCGGCACGAAGGCGCTGCGACCGGTGCCCTTCTCCTCCTCGACATCGGCCAGCATGCCTTCGCGAATAATGTCGAGGAATTGTGGGCGCACGCCCAATTCATCGCGCAGCCGCCCGGGCACGAAGCCCTGGACCGGCGGCAAACCGCCCGCGTCCGGCGCCTCCAACTGGCGGACCAGGCGCGGCCAGAACACCTTCCCGCCATTGGCAATCGCGGAGGTCATGACCGCCATCTGGAGCGGCGTCACATCCAGGTACCCCTGGCCGATGCTCACGTTGGCCGTGTCCCCGGGACGCCAGCCCTCGTGAAAGGTCTTCTCCTTCCATTCGGGGGACGGCAGCAGGCCGCTGGTCTCCTGGAGAATGGGGATGCCTGTCCGCTCGCCGAAATGGAACCGACGCCCAATCTCGAGGATGCTCTGGATGCCGGCCCGCAGCCCATGCTCGATGAAGTAGCTGTTGCTGGATTCCTTGAACGCCTTGCGAAAGTCGTAATCGCCCGCCTTCGCCAGGTCGCCGAAGCGGTGCCGGCCAACAATGACAGAGCCCAAGTTGTGATAAATCTCCTCGGGCTTGAGCGTGCCGCTCTCCAGGCCGGCCAGGGCCACAACGATCTTGAAGGTCGATCCCGGCGAATAATTCTCGGCCGTCGCCCGGTTCACCTGCGGGCGCAACTCCGGGTCGGTCAGTTTCTGCCAATCCGCCGCGGACAATCGCGGGATAAACTCGTTCGGGTCGTAAGCCGGCAGGGAAACCAGGGCCAGCACGTCGCCGTTCCGGGGGTCCATCACGACCACCGCGCCGCGGACGGTGCGGCCGACGGTGCGCAAGGCTCGTTCGGCCGCCTCCTGGATGCGCAGATCGATTGTCAGCACCAGGTTGGTGCCGGGATCGGCCGGGAACCAGGTGTCTTCGGACTGGCGGTAGCCGATGCTGTTGACCAGGACCGATTTGATACCGGCGCGCCCGCGCAACTCCTCGTCGAACTTGCCTTCGACGCCCATGACCCCTTTGTAATCGGGCAGGCTGTAACGGGAATCGAGTTCGTCGTAATCGACGCTTTCGCCTTCCGGCAGGTAGCGGAGGTAGCCAAGCAGGTGGGCGGCGACCTGGCCATACGGATAGAAGCGGAGTGGCTGCACTTCCAGCTCCAGCCCGGGCGGTTTGTTGGGTTGTTCCTGGAACAGGGCGACCTGCTCGGGGTTGAGGTTCTCCAGGATGGGGAGCGGCAACGCCAGGCGATTGGTGTAATGCTTGAGGAATTGCGCCTCGTCCAATCGCAGCGGCTCGCGCAGAACCAGGCCCAG
Source organism: Verrucomicrobiota bacterium (assembly GCA_018969165.1). Lineage (GTDB taxonomy): Bacteria > Verrucomicrobiota > Verrucomicrobiia > Limisphaerales > JAGWYX01 > JAGWYX01. Next base: position 659 of record JAGWYX010000893.1, on the reverse strand, counting down.
ACGCGCGACCACGTTGCTCACCACGGTGTAACGGGCACGTTCGGCCAACTGGACCTGCTGCTTGCGGGACAGTCTCACGCCGCCGCTGAGCCGGCGGTACTCGGCTTGGAACTGCCGGCTGAGTTCCTCGACGTAGAGGCTCAGGTTGTAGCTGGGCCGGTTATCCGCCAGCGGCACGCCGTTCCGGTCCAGAATCTTGCCCCGGATGGCCGGAATCCGCACCGTGCGCACGGACTGAATTTTCTGAGTATGGACGTAGCGGCGCGAGACGATCACCTGCAGGTACCACAGGCCGCCCAGCAGCACTCCCAGGCCCGTCAACACGGTCAGCGACAGCGCCCGCAGGTGCGGATCACTGCGTTTGAGTTGGTCAAAAATCAGCATGATTACAGTTTGCGCCCGCGCTTGATCTCGCGGTCGGAGCGGAAGCTGGAAACCGAAGCCGCCGGGTAGCTAAAGGCGCGCTGCAGGCGATCCAATAAATAAAACACGATTGGCGTGAGCGCGCCACCGCCCAAGCCCATCACCAGCCACTGCCACACCGAGCCCCAGCCGATCAGCGGTTGCTGTCCCAGCGTGACCAGCAGCAACAGGGTCAGAGCCGGCACCAACACGCTGGCGATGGCGCCCAGGACAAATTGCGCATACGGCTGGCTGCG
>JAGWYX010000892.1 GCA_018969165.1 Verrucomicrobiota bacterium | reverse complement strand
CGGTATTTGGGAACCAGGCTATGTTGCGAGCGGGTCCCGCTCGCGACGCTGGCGCGGAGGTTCGGCACACCGCTCTACGTCTATTCGCAGCGGACGGTGACGGACCATTTCCGCAAGCTGGACGCGGTGTTGGCGGCCCTGGACCATCGCATCTGTTTCGCCGTTAAGGCCAACTCGAATCTGGCCGTGCTCCGCACGCTGGCCAACCTCGGCGGCTGGTTCGACATCGTCAGCGAAGGCGAGTTGCGGCGGGTGCTCGCCGCGGGGGGGCGGGGGCAGGACTGCGTGTTTGCGGGAGTCGGCAAGACCGAGCGCGAAATCGAGTTCGCCCTGCGGCAAAACATTTACTCGTTCAATGTCGAGAGCGAACCGGAGTTGGCACGGATCAACGATGTCGCCGCTCGCGTCGGCAGAACGGCCCCGATCGCGGTGCGCGTGAACCCGAACGTGGACGCCCGCACCCACGCCAAGATCACCACGGGGACTTACGAGAACAAGTTCGGCCTGGCGTTTGAGGCGGTCGAGGGCGTTTACGCGCGCGCGGCCCGGATGAAGCACCTGCGATTGCGCGGTCTGCAGATGCACATCGGTTCGCAACTGACCGAGGTCAAACCGTTCGCAGCAGCCGTGGCCAAGGTCCTGCCTTTGGTGCGTCGACTCCGAGACCGCTACCGGCTGGAGTTTTTCAGCATCGGCGGCGGGCTGGGGATTGTCTATGAACCGGCGCTGGTGAGCGGACCGGCGGCGTGGTGGCGGTCGGCCCGCGCGCGACGGATCCTGACTCCGGCGCGTTACGCCGCGCGGCTGGTGCCATTGCTGCGGCCACTGGGCATGCGCACCCTGATCGAACCGGGGCGATTCATCGTGGGCAACGCCGGGGCATTGGTCACCCGGGTCGAATATGTCAAACGGACCGGGCAGAAGCATTTTGTGATTGTGGATGCGGCCATGAACGACCTGATCCGGCCGGCGTTATACGATGCGTATCACGAGATTGTACCGCTGGAGCGCCCGGTTCGTGCGGGCGTGGTGTCATCCGACGTGGTCGGGCCGATTTGCGAATCCGGGGACTACTTCTGCAAGGACCGCCGCTTGCCGCGGGTGACGGCGGGCGATTACCTGGCATTGCTGAGCGCGGGGGCGTATGGGTTTGTCATGGCGTCCAATTACAACACGCGGCCGCTGGCGGCGGAGGTGATCGTGAACGGGAACCGCGTGGCGCTGGTCGGCCGACGCCAGGCCTTGCGGGGAATCTGGGCGCGGGAGACCATTCCGGCCTGGTTGCGCCGGCGATGAGCCGCGGGCAAGCAGCCGCCGCGGAGGCAAAGAAGCGCGGAACGAAGTGGGTTGACCGGCTGCCATGCTCCCCGCCTTTCTCACCACCGTTTGCTTCTCCCTGTCGGTCGTGTTTGCCAACCAGTCCACGCGACTGCTGGGCGGGCTGACGGCCAATTTTTGGCGGATCGTCCTGGCGACCTTGTTCCTGGCCGTCTGGGCGCACGGATTCGGACTCGGCCTGGGAGGCGGCGCGTTTGGGGTATTCTTCCTCAGCGGCTGTGTCGGTTTCGGCCTGGGCGACGTGGCGATGTACCAGGCCCTGCCGCGGCTTGGATCGCGATTGACGATCTTGATGGTCCAATGCCTGGCGGCGCCGTTTGCCGCGGCCAGTGAATGGCTCTGGCTGGGAACGACCCTCAGCACCGCTCAAATCCTGAGCGGGCTGCTGATCCTGACCGGGGTGGCCATCGCCTTGGCACCGAACGAACACCTCCACCTCCCGCCTCCGACCCTGGCGCGGGGCATCTTCTTCGGCACGGTCGCCGCGTTCGGCCAGGGATTTGGCGCGGTACTGACGCGCAAGGCCAACCAGGTCGCCGCGCTGGCGGGCCACAGCGTGGATGGCGGTACCGCGGCCTACCAGCGGATTCTGGGGGGACTGCTGATTGCCGCGCTGACAATGGTGTGGTTGAAGCGCCGGAAATCCTTTTGGACCGGGACCGGCGTGGACACTCCGTCGGCGACGGGCCGGGATCTGTGGCGACGGGCGTTGGTGTGGGTGTTTCTAAACAGCTTGGCGGGGCCGACGGTGGGGGTGAGTTGCTACCAATGGGCACTGCGGACCACGCCGAGCGGCGTGGTGCTGCCGATCGTGGCCACGACACCGCTGGTCGTGATTCCGTTCACGCTGCTGTTCGAAGGCGACCGGCCGGGTCCGCGTTCAGTGGCCGGGGGAGTGGTGGCGGTGGTGGGGGCTG
>JAGWYX010000891.1 GCA_018969165.1 Verrucomicrobiota bacterium | reverse complement strand
CAGGCGCACCAGGGGGGTGCGGCCCACGGTTTTGGTGATGTCGGTGAAGATCTGGCCCATGGTTAATCGGGGTTAAAACTGCATTTGTCAGGCCCCAACCCTAACAAAGCCCGATCACCGCGCAAGCAAAACAAAAGCCCCGACCCCGGCCCAACGGCCGGAGCAGGGGCTTGATACGGGGAGTGGGAGTTCGCCACGCTCTCTTTCCCGTGCCGACATTAGGCGCCGCGTGGGCTGCCGGCTTCCCGACGCTATTCTCCACGGCAAGCGGAGTTCCGCGGCCTCGTAGCAGGGCCGTCCTGCGCCTTGCGGTCGCAGGATTATCGAGTGAGGCCTCTTAGCTCGCTTGGGCTGGCGCTTGCGGGCGCCGGCTTGCGAACCAGGTCAAGGCACGCTTGTGACTGCGGGTCCGCGCCTTGACCAGTTAGCGCGGGGTCGGCCGCCTCGGTTGGAGGCGCGTTGGCCCAGCGCGACGGGTCTGACCTCTTAACTCTCAGGTTGCGTTTCGCTCACAAGCCAGCGGTGCCGTTTGTAACATCGCCGGCGTTTCGGAAGTTGATTCCGAGTCTTGCCAAGATCTCGTTTCCTTCCCGGATCGGGCGCTCCTTTTGTCACGCCTTTCAGCGCTTTTCCGCAGGCGCACCTCCTGCAGAGGCCGCCAGAGCCGCCCGCCCGTGCTGGTGCACAGTAGCAACCATTTACCCTTTGGGTAACTGCGATTCACCCGGACCCGAAACCAGCCCGGGCTACTTAACTGGGCTTGGAACGGCTTCTGATCGCTCCTCACCCCTCAGTCCCTGAATCGCGTTACTGGCGACGCGCGACCGCCGCCAGGGAACTGGTGAATCCTGCCTCCGCCCCGCCGAATCTTTCGACCCGAAGTTGAGAGGGGTCCAGCCAACCAGCCTGACTCGACCTTTCCCCAGTTGCCTGGGATTATCTCGAGGCCACCGGCCGCGCCCTCACGAACGCCACCGAAAGCCTGCGTTCTTTCAAGGAACTATCCGCATCCTACCCCCGGTCTCCGCCCACGTCAACGGAATGTTAATCCAAACTTATTTACCGACTCTAAATTGTTAATAAGCGGTGAACAGCGTCCCCAACCCGCCTCCAACCAATGGCTTAGGCGAAGGGATGTCTTTTCCGCCGCGGTGAGTAACTCGGCGCCCGGCCCCCGCGGTGAATAACCCCCGACCCGCTCCCCCAGGTGCCCAACGCTCTCCCCCCGGGCCAACCTCCGCGCGCCGGCTCCTTTACCACCCAGGCCAGGCGGCATCTCGCCGCTCCTGAGTGCCTGGCATCCCCCATGCCCGCCGTGCATCAAGACCAGATACCGGGTGTGAAGCAACGGTGCCCTCGCCACGCCGATCTCCGACGTGGAGGCGGCGCGGCCGGAGACCGTCGCCCTACCGAACATCGGTTCATCGAGCACCGGAACCGGCCCGGGCCGACGCGAGCGGGCTTGGGGTGCGGCGGACCGCGGCGGGCGCTACGCCGTGGTCGCTTTCGGCCCCTTGGTCTTCTGCGCCAATCGCCTCCGTTTGAGATGGGCGTAGCGGCGTTTGCGTTTTTCAACTTTGTTGTACTGCTTGCTCATAATCGGGCTTTACTTTGCGAACCTGATTCGGTTGTTTAGGCCACTATGAATTTTCGCTGGGCCACCTTCAATCTCTATTTGTTGCTGGTGCTGCTCGGACTGGGCGGGTGCGCCTCGAAACCCGACAAAGCGAAAGATACGACCAAGAAGCACAAGCACGAAGCCACCACCCTGCTGCTGCACATGGAGATCGACGCTGAGGGATCGGGCCAGACCTGGACCGTCCCCATCGTGCGCGACAGCCCGGTCATGGTGACGATCGACAAGACCCCGTTCATCGACGGCGCCGCGGTCGATGAAGCCTGGGTCATCGATCAACCCGGCGGCGGCTTCGCCATCAAGATCCACTTCAACCAGCGGGGGACCTGGCTCCTGGAAAACATGACCGCCTCCTACCCGCATCATCGGATCGCTATCTTCAGCCAATTCGGCGACGCCCGGTGGCTGGCCGCCCCGATGATCGACCGCCGTATCAGCAACGGCATCCTGGTCTTCACGCCCGACGCCACCCGCGAGGAGGCCGAACGCATCGTGCGCGGCCTCAACAACGTGGCCAAGGAACTCAAGAAACAAGATACCCCGTGAACCAAGCAGGCACAAATTGCCGCCTGGCCTGCGCCCTGCTCGGGCTCCTAGCCCTCGGCTGCTCCGCCCAAGCCG
>JAGWYX010000890.1 GCA_018969165.1 Verrucomicrobiota bacterium | reverse complement strand
GCAGCATCATCTGGCGAAGTGGCAAGGCGAAAAAGAAAGGCGGCATCGGCACGCACGTCACTGCCATTACCAAGCGCCGCTTCTTCCCCAACCTCCAACGCGTCAAGGCCGTGATCGACGGCGAGGTGCGCTATGTCCGCGTGTCGGCCCGCGCGCTCAAAAAGGGCCTGGTCACCAAGCCGCCCAAGCGGCTTTGGAAGGCCGGTGCCCCCGCTGCCGGCTCGGCCTGAAACCGGGCTTTGCCCCCGGCCACATCCGCTTCCTGACCCCGGTACCGTAGCAGCCGGCGTGAGCCGGCTCTGACTAGATGCACCACTGGTTTGCGATCCCGCTTCGGCAGAGGCTCCGCGCGCGTGGACTTGGCCTCACCGGGCTACTGGCCATCTTCCTTCAGTTCTTCTCCCCCGGCCCCGCGCGGGCCGTGGAGGAAATCCTCCGGGCCGGCGCCGCGCGGATCGATATCACCCCTGATGCTCCAGTCACCCTGGCCGGGTACGCGAGCCGGAAGGAGCTGTCCCGCGGCGTGCACGATCCGCTCTCGGCCCGCGCCGTGGCATTCGAGCGATCGGGCAAGCGCCTGGTCCTGGTCTCGACGGACATCCTCGGCTTTTACAACGGCACGGCGGCGGCGTTTCGCCGGGCCATCCTCGAGCAGTGTCACCTCCAACCGTCCGAGCTCTTCCTGGCGGCCATTCATACCCACAGCGCGCCGACACCCGTGCTCGATCCGGCCACGGGCCACTCGAATAACGTCGCTTACACCCAATCGCTCCAAGCCAAACTGGTGCGCGTGGTAGGCGAGGCACTCGAACGCTCCAGCCCCGTCACCCTGGAGGCCGGCTCCGGAGCCTCTCCCGTGGGGGCCAGCCGGCGGCAGTTGATCGACGACCCGGCCGGCAACCCAAAGGTCATCCTCGGACGCAATCCCTCGGTGATGATTGACCGGGAAGTGCAGGTTCTGAAGATCAGCCGTACCGGAAGCGCCGACCCGATGGCCGTCTTGTTCGCCTACAATACCCACAGCACATCGTTGGGTCCGCGCAATTACCTGGTCAGCGGCGACGTTCACGGCTTGGCCGAACAGTTTGTCGAAAGATTCCTCGGCCCCGGCGTTGTGGCACCCGGCTTCGCGGCGCCCTCCGGCAACATCGATCCCTGGTATCGCGTCCTGCCCGGGTTCCGAACGACCAACGGTTGGATTCCGGAGCCGGTGCTGCTGGGCACGCTGCTCGGCGAGGAAGTCGTCCGGACCCTGGAAGGAATAAAACCTGAGGACCTGGGGGGACCGATCGCCACGATCTTCGAGACGTTCGACCTGCCGGGCAAGCCCGAAGGCGTTACGCGCACGACGAATAATTGCCCGCCCACGCCGTTGAATCTAACCGTGGGCCGGGTCGGTCAGATCGGATTCGTCGGCATCGGGGGCGAGGTATTCAACGAGATCGGCCAAGCGATCAAGACCGCTTCACCGTTTCCCCGCACCGTGGTGATCACCCATTGCAACGGCGCAGCCGGGTATCTGCCGATTCGCCAGGCCTACTTGGAGGGCGGTTACGAGGTCGAGAGCAGCCCCTTCGCACCGTCGGCGGCGGACCTGGTTATCCGGGAAGTATTGCGCCTGCTCAATGCCCTGTAGCGCGAGCGAGGCGTCGCCTCAAGTCCTCAGGTCAGCTTTGCTGTGCATCTTCGATTGGTCTTTGCCTTCGATGGTTCTCTCCGCGCGCCTCGCTAGTCCTCCCGCCGCGGCAGGGTCTGCACGTAGGCACGCCACAAATCCACCGCCACGTAAAGCTCCAGGAACACCCGGGGTCGCAACTGGAAATAACCCGCCATCAAATGCGTCCGCACCGGCCGGTCGTCGAACGCGGCATTGAATTTCGCCGACACGATCATCACCGGCGCAAACGGGTCCGGCGGAATCCGGTTCCACCAGCCGACCCTATTGAATTCGCGCAGATACCAGGGCAACGGCCAGTAATCCCCGTCCGCCGCCATCACCTTGATCGTCATCCGCCGGCCCTCGGGCGACACCCGCGCCAGGGCCTGGATGCGGTCGATCAGGTTCAACAAGTCCGGCGACGTCTGGGCATAAACGTACGGGTTACTGGGGCTGGCGCAGTAAGCCGAATCGGCGCGCCAGGCCTGCCAGCCCAGGTGCACGGTGCCCGCCATCAGCAACCCGGCCACCAGCCTTCGCATCCACCGGCGCCGCCAGCACCGCAGCAGCGCCGCCGCGCCAACCCCAGCCAGCAGGATCGTT
>JAGWYX010000889.1 GCA_018969165.1 Verrucomicrobiota bacterium | reverse complement strand
CCGGCGATATTCGGGCCGTGGCAAGTGGTGGCTCTTGAAAAATGTCGGGGTCGCATACCGTCGATAATATGGCCGCGCATGCACGTCGGGCACCAGTTCCTGCACCAGCTCTGGCGGCGCCCATTCCGGCATCACGCCGAACACCACCCCGGCGACCAGGTCCTGGAACCACGTGTTCCCCGATTTGGGATAGCCCACGATGAAGATGTCTCCGGCCACCGCATGGGTGATCGGCACGAAGCCCTCCGGGACGACGCCAATCCCGTTGAGTCTCCGGGCGAGCCGGACCAACCGCCACGCCGCTTTCTCTCGCCAGGCGTTCACACCGGGACCGCTGGCCGCAGGTCATCCTCCGGCGTTCCGGGTCGCACGCGGACGCAATTCATGGCTGGAGCGTACCCCGCACGATTTTTTGCGGTCAAATGGTTTCTGGGGTTATCGATCAGCCCCCAGGTTCGGAGCGATGCCAGCACGGGCAGCCACATCCGCCCCGCGGACAAGGCCGGCTGCGCTGACTCGCCGCGGTGCGCGATTGGATTCGGCGGCGGACTCCGGCTTTTCCGGTTGGTGATTGACCCCGCGCGCCCGACCACCGATCATCCCGCGCCGACGTGAAATCCATCCTGAAAACCGTCGAAGCCGGGTTTCGGGAGCGATTCCGATCCACCATCGCTCCTCTGGCCACCCGCGCCCTGCGCCAGGCGGCGGCAGGCTGCCAGGGTCTCGAGGATTATGTGACGCTGGCCGCCCGGTTTCGGTTTCTCGGGATTCGAATCGCGCCACTCCAGGTTCCTTCGGAGATTATCCCGTTGCTGGGCTTGTTGGCCCGCGACCCGCCGAAGACCGTCCTTGAGATCGGCACCGCCAAAGGCGGGAGTTTGTTCCTCTTCTCCCGGGTGGCCGCGGAGGACGCCACCTTGATCAGCCTCGATTTGCCGCATGGCCCGTTCGGCGGTGGGTATGCGGCCTGGCGCGGCCGATTCTACCGGTCCTTTGCCCGCGCCCGACAGCAGATCGAGTCGGTGCGCGCCGACTCGCATGCGCGGACCACGCGCGACCGGGTCCGGAACCTGCTCCGGGGAGCGCCGATCGATTTTCTGTTCATCGATGGAGACCACCGCTACGAAGGAGTGCGAGCGGACTTCGAGGATTACTCGCCGTTGGTCCGCGACGGCGGGTGGGTGGGCTTCCACGACATCGTCCCCGGTCCCGAGCGCGGCGTCGGCGGCGTGCCCCGCTTCTGGGCCGAGTTGAAACCGACCGGCCGGGTCGAGGAATTTGTGGCCGACTGGGGGCAGCAAGCCGCCGGCATCGGCGTATGGCGCAAGTGAGCCGGGCCTGATCCCGACGCGCCGGAGCCGGGTCGTGTTCAGATTTCGGAGCGCGGCTCTGTGAGCCGCAGTCCATCTGCTTCAAAATCAAGCCACTGCGACTCACAGACTCGCGCTCCAACCGCAAATTCGGACATCGCCAGGAACCGGTTCTTGTTGCAATGGCGCCCTCCGCAGTTTTCAACGAGCTGCGAGCGATCCTTTCAGCTCGACTCGGCCTTGCCAGTAATTCTCGATGAATCGGCGCATCTCGGCGCGCAACCAGTCGGTGTCCAGCACCGTATCGATCTTCCCTGCGAGCCGGAAAATCCGGCCGCTGTACCAGTGGTGGTAGGCCACGGGCACGTCGCGGTGGAGATAAACCATGCCCAGGCCGTAGCCCGTGTGCCGTGATTCCAAGGCCAGCAGGCTGTCGGCCCGCAATCGGCGCAGGCGCTCGCACAACCCGTAGTAGCGTTCAACCTGGAAGGGGCGCGCCACCGGCTCCGCGTTCCACCGTTTGTCCCAGTAGAATGGATGACCGCCCAACCGGGCCACGATCTGCCGCGGGGGAACCACCATGAGGCTGGCATGAATGAAATCCGGCGCGTGCCGCAAATTCTCCCCAGCCAATTCCGGGTAGCGCCGCGCCAGGTCCGGATGGGTCAACCGCATCTCGTCCCGCGGGCCCACCAACAATTTCCCGCGCGACAACTCCTCGAACAACGGCGTCAGCGGATTCAACACCACGCAATCCTGGTCCAGGAAAACTGCCACCTCGCTCCGCGCGCGCCGCAACAGGAAATTCAATTGCGCGGCGTGCCCATGGTGAAAGAAAAGCGGGATCAGCTCCGCCTCGAACCGGTGGCAAGCTGCCTTGGCCGCCAAGTACTGCTCGGGCGCCGACGAGGAATCGGCCACCTGGATCGCGCTGTCCGGATGATGTCGCCG
>JAGWYX010000040.1 GCA_018969165.1 Verrucomicrobiota bacterium | reverse complement strand
CAACCTGGATTGCCAAGCCGTGGACGGCGCAAAATGAGCGCTGCCGGCCGGGCGCGGATCGCCGCGGCCGCGCGGGCACGGTGGGCGCGATTAAGGAAGGCCAAAGGGGCAAAGCCATCGTCGAATGGCCGGCGGAAGGTAAGCGCGGCAGAGCGAGCGAGGCGGTCGGCGTTGGCCAAGGCGCGGTGGGCGAAGATCAAGCGGGCGGGTGGCAATCGACTGTGAGCGGATTGCGGACCACGTGGTCGTTCGCGCACACCTCAAACCGTCAGATCGCCGAAGTGGCTGCGCGAGTGGGCATGACTACTGCGAATCCTGATCAACGCAAAGTGCCTGTCCCCTGGAGGACCGGGATGCCCCACCCGATCGCGGTTGCTGCCAGGCAAATCAGCGCGGCCAGGAGCGTGCGCCAACCGCGCTGGTAGCGGATGATCTCCCAGCAGGAAAGGACGAGGAACACCGGACTATAAATCAGCCCGATGATTCCAAATAGCTGGACCACTCGCGGCCAGTGGAAAATGATCCTTGCCGGAATCAGCGACGATGCCAACAGCAGGCCGAGGCTTAACGGGAGCAATAGCCGATCTCCTTCGACGACCAAGGGGCGTTCAGAGCGCAGTCGTTGCATCCAATGCAGGTTCAGTCCTGTCGGCCGTGAGGTCAATGCCGCGGGAGCTTCTCGGCAGGCATGCCCCGTAGCGGCTTATCGCGCGGTTGATCGTCCGGGCTGATGGGTCGATTCCAGTCGGGCTTGAATTCGCCAGGCTCCAGCAGAATCACAAGACGCTCGCTTTTGCCGGAAACCCGGCCCACCAGGCTGAAACCGTTCAGCCGATCAAAGCTTGGGCTCATGGTGGGTTTGGGTTGCACCTCAAGGGTTCACTTCGATCCGGTTTCGGCCATGGACTCACGGTCGATGATCTTCAACGCATTGGTGGCAGTGGACCGAAGGCCCGCTTCCGGATTGGCCCCGACGTTGATTAGGTAAATCTTCGCCATGTAAACTAAAGGTAGTCGTCGCCCCAGCGAACCAGGAGGTGGTTCTGGGGTGGCACCTTCCCCCGACGACCGCAACACATTGTGACCCGCCTCCCACAGGCAATCTTCCGCGGCGTCCTGGCTTCCTCCGTTTGATCCAGTGAACAAAGCTCTGGATGAACTCCGGGCTGAAGTTGCGTTTGTAGCGCGGCCCCAACTTCTCCAGCCGCTGGGTTGGCCAACCGGCTTGGTGCCAACAGCGAAATCGAGAGGGGATGTCTATGGCATCCCTCCCGAAATAGTAAAAGTGTTTAAAGGCGACCAGGAACCACTTTCCATGAGTTCCATTGGGCACATGCGCGACGTGCCGATATCCAGCCTTCCTGACCTGCCTGGCAAAGCGCTCGTCCGAAAACAAGTTTCCGATTGCGGGCTTTTCCTCAACCTGCATGGCAAAAATAATCTTGCCGTGCGGGGCAGTTCGATTGCTCTTCCCACCGGTTCCCACGATCCAGTCGCCTTTCCGAGCGCTCTCGATCAGATTGCTCCTCCTGCCGGATTTGTCGAATTTGCAGTGACTCAGGATGCAGGATCGATAAAATGGATTCGGAGCGTAGCCAAGGTCGTGATCGACCACATACGAAAAAAGCAGCGGAGCAGCAGAGTTCGTGTTCATGACCCTGCATCATACGGGCAGTGATTACTCCAGCCATTACATTCCCATCCAAGAAGTGTAACGCCCAAATGGACATTCAAACACCGCGGCAATATCAGCCGATCAAACGCCACAAATCGTCCACAATCCAGATCATCCCCAGCGTGTCCTGCCCGCAGTACTGCTCTAACGCCCGCCGCACGCGCTGGCGCTCCTGATCCGAAACCTCGCCGAAAGTGACTCGCAGAAACTCCAAGCTCGCCGTGCCACCCTCCTGAATTTCCAGCTCTTCGTAGCCGCGTCCGGTCAGGGCCGGCAGCACAGCCTTCATCGAGGCACTGCCGCGTTGGGCCGGGTGATAATACCGAAAACCCCGGAAGGGCAGCAGTAAATCCACGATCCGTGGTTCAAGCTGCCGGTACCAGGACCGGTATTCGGGCAGGAAGTCGCAACATTCCGCGATCCGGTTCGTCTCGAAACTGGCGTTGTAGACAACGATCGAACCGGCCGAACTGATAACCGTTTTCAGTTGGCGCATGAACTCGGGGCGCGGATCAACTCGGCCTTCGGCCAGGAAGCCGAAGTGCTCGGGCTCAGCCCCAGCCGACCGTACGACGTGCAGGCTGAATTGAAACGGGATTTGCTGGAATGGCCGCACGCCGTCGAACGGTGGAATCGCCGTGGCGAAGGTCTCAAAATCCAGGTAGCTGATCGGGTACTCCAGCCGTTTCAGGAACGCCGCCAAGGCCGGGCGGTCGAGGTGCGGCTGACCCGAGATCGCGGCGCGGCGCTGAATGGTCTGGTTGGCGGTCAATCGATAATGGGCTGGGATGTCAGCCAGGCCAGTGATTCCATCAGCGAACAGCCGCCAGCTTTTCTTGCCGCCTCGGTAGAGCGTGGTCACATTTTGTGCGGGCAGGAACGACCAACAATGATCGTGGAGCGGGCAGGTGTAGGGGCTGTCGCAGTGCGGGCCGATGCGCATTTCAGGGCAGGCTGGTTGCCCGATCACTTTGGCCAGATCGTTCAATTGGTCTTCGATCTGCCGCGAGAGCCCGGAGGCCTCGGCCGTCACGTCCTGGGGTTGAAAAAACCGGCTCGGATCGATATCGCCGCGCCGGACGTAATCAGGGTTGATGCACATCAGCACGCAACGCCGGAGACGCAGGCCGGCACTGGCAAGGACGTACGCCTGGAAGGCCACATCGAGCAGGTTTACGTCCTTGACCGACGTGCTCGATTTGACCTCGACCAGGTCCCACTGGTCATCGCCGACCGGATTCAGGATGTCGGCGCGAGCGAATCCGCCATTGAAGGCGAAACCCGGCTCAAATAACGGACGCCGCGATCGGAGGGCTTGCCGAGTTTGCTGGAGGACGTGATCGAAATCCTTGGTGACTTCGGCCACCTCGATGCCGCCGGGAAATAGCCGCTTGGCCAATTGGCCGACCTCATGGCCTTGATCGAAAATTGCCTGCTGGTTGGGGTCCGGCTCGGGGATGAGGTGCTTGGCATGGTACGCGTGCCAAAGCAGCTTGGGGCACTGCCGGCCCCAGAGGAATTTGGATTTGGAGATGTACGGGTCGCGCTGCGCATTGGCTGATGGACTCAGTCGATCACAAATTATGCTGACTCCGCGCATGGCGGAACTTTACCACAAAACAGCGATCCGCCGAGATCAGAATTGCAGAGCGCTTGGGTGGAAATTGAGTGGCTTGTGGTGACGGATTTCGCCCCCACCACACCGCCCCGATTACTTGACAAAACTTGACAGTTGAACTGCGGGTTGGTGCGGGTTGGTTCGTGGTTGCGCTCTCGACGCGGTGATGCTACTTTCTTCCCACTATGCGTATCTCCATGTGTTTAGAAGGAGATGCGCAGGTTCGTTGGTTGTCAGACGAAAGCGGAAAGCACGGGTTCAAGTCCCGTCAGCCACCCCACCGCCTTCGCCTGTTTTCGCTGTTCTCGCCAAGGCCCTTCTGCAAAGAATATCGTAAAGCATTCATGCCGCCCACCGAGCCCATCACCAGACGGGAACTCATCAAACTCATGGTCTTGCTCAGTGCGGCTGTGCGCCCGGCGCCTTGCTTGTTGGCCGAAGCGGTCTTCAACCCATCCCCGGATGGCACCAACGGAGCGCATCCGCCGCCGCCCCATCCCCGGCTTTTTTACCGCACGGCCGCGCTGGAACGCCTCCGCCAAATGCTCGCGTCGGACCCGGCGGCCCACGCCGCGCTGAAGCAGCAGGGCGACCAGTTGCTGGCCGCCGACTTCGTCCCGGAGGAGCAGGCCATGCGCGGCATCGGTCAACACGCGAATTACGGACTGCCGGCCCGACAGATGTCGGAAATGGGTTTGACGCTGGGGGTGCTCTATCATCTCACCGGCGATGCACGTTATGCCGGCAAATTGCGGGACGCGCTGCTCTATTATGCCAAATACGCGCGCTGGACCGGTCAGAGTTTCTTCGGCCGCACGCCTCCGTGGCATTCGGAATTGGACACGGCGGCGTTCGGTTTTGGTTTTGCCACCGGCTATGACGCGCTCCACGGGGTGCTGGCGGCGGCGGACCGCACTGCCGTCGCAGAGGCCATGGTCCGGCTCGCCGTTTTGCCCATCCTCAACGATTGGGTTCTGCCCGGCAGGCGGATTCATTCCCTCGACTCGATGGGGCATAACTGGTGGGGCGTCTGCGTGGCCGGCGCCGGGCTGGGCGCGCTGGCGTTGCTGGGCGAAGACCCGCGCGCCCAGGAATGGATTGAGGCGATCGACGCGGGTTTTGCGCAATGGTTCAGTTACTCGGGCAACGTGCCGCAAAACCGCGTGGCCACCTTCCAGCGTTCCGGTCCTTCCTACGAAAGCGTGACCTACAACAACTACGGCGTGTCCGAATACCTCCATTACCGGCTGGCCTGGCAGAACACCTACCCGCGTCGCCAGCCGGTCCACCTTGAGCCGCTGGAGCATATCGCCCGCTATTTTCTCCACACGCTTTATCCGACTGCGACCGGTTTTTACGCCGTGAACTTCAACGATAGTTCGCTGGAAACCGATTCGACCGCCACCCTCCTCCTGCTGATCGCCTGCGGCCTGGGCACGCCGGAGGCCGGTCGTTTCCTCGAACTGGTGCATACTCATCCGCAGAGCGCGCTCTTCTCCCTGCTGCGGCAGTATCCCGCGCCAGCGTCCGCCGCCAACGTGCCGACCTCCTGTGCCTATCCCCAAATGGGCTGGGCCATGATGCGTTCGTCGTGGGCGAACGACGCGACCCTGCTGGCGGTCAAGTCCGGCTACACCTGGAACCACGCCCATGCCGATGCCGGCACGTTCATGCTCTTCAAACAGGGCCTGCCACTCATCATCGATTCCGGCACTTGCAGCTACAATCGCCCGGAATACAGCTCTTACTACCGGCAGAGCCGGGCGCATAACGTCATCCTCTTCGACGGCGCCGGCCAGCCGAAGGATGATATTCTGCTGGGCTGCAAATTCCCCGGCCGCCTGCACAGCCTGATTGACGGGCTGGGTTTGAAATATGTCTATGCCGACGCCACCGGCCCGATGGCCCGCTGGTTTTTGCGCAACTATCGCCACTGGCTTTGGAGCGGAGATGTCATCCTGATCTTCGACGACGTGCGGGCGTACACCGCCGGCCGCATGGATTGGCTGCTGCACTACGATGGAGAATACACGACGGATTCAAATGGAGGCGTCCGGTTGAAAAATGGCGCGGCCGAGGCGGTGGTTAAAATGCTTTACCCGCAAAGCAAGCTGCGCGAGGACATAGGATTGGCGGATCACAATCCGGACAAAAAGGTGCCTTACCTGGTTTTCTCCGCCGGCACCCCGGCGGCTTCGCGCCAATTCATCACGGTCATCTGTCTGAACCCGGACGCGGTGCCGAAGTTCGAAGTGCTCGAGGGAAGAACCTATCTCGGCGTGCGCATGTTGACACCGGACGCCCTGGAGGAATTCTATCTGGACATTCGCGCCGTTGACAGCCCCGGCACCATCCGCATGCAGATTGGGAACTGGGCCACCGACGCCTATCTGCTGCATTTGAAACGCGCGGCCGCGGGGAACCAGTCGGTGCGGCGTTTCTTTATGGCCGACGGCAGTTATCTGCGACAGCAGGACCGGAGCGAGATCGAATCCCTCTCGAAAGTGACCGCTTGCTGGGCGCCGGGCGATTCGCTGGAGGTCTATTCCGACGGCGCATCCGATTCCATCCAGATCGCCGCCGAGCATCCTCCCCACACGGTGAACTGGAACGGTCGCCCCGTCCCCATCCGATATGACCGTCGATCCAAACTTACCTTGCTGCACGGGTAACAGCCCGTCGCCATCGCCTGACCGACATATCATGACTC
Organism: Verrucomicrobiota bacterium; assembly: GCA_018969165.1. GTDB lineage: Bacteria > Verrucomicrobiota > Verrucomicrobiia > Limisphaerales > JAGWYX01 > JAGWYX01. The sequence goes on along the minus strand of JAGWYX010000040.1, from coordinate 5,937 downwards.
ACGGCCAGGCAATGAAAACCGGGATGCACGCTCGCACCGCGCTGGCGGAGTTGGCGGAGGCGCTGGCGCAAATGCTTTTGCTGAATCGCGCCAGCATCATCGCCCTTCTGTCGGTTCTTGCGCCATTGACCGCCGCGCTGGCCGCCAGGGGTGCGGAACCCCATTCACCCACGCTCCAGGTTGCAGTGGCAGCTCCGGGTGTCTGGCGCCTTCGATTCGGCAAGCCGGAGAAGTTCACGCCCACGCATTTCCGCAGCGCGCCGATGGACACGGCGGGCCTTGCGGCGATGACTTCCAGCCAGTCCATGCCGCTCGACCTGGCCAAGATTTCGTTTCGGGTTTCGGATCGCGGGTGTTCGCTGCTCCTGCCGATGCAGGCCGGGGAAAGCATTTACGGGTTCGGGTTACACACGGTACTGTTCGACCTGACCCAATCCAAGGGCGGCCAAACCGGTCGTCGAGTGTTTCTCAAACCGACGGATAAACCCGAGAATGATTTAGGCGAGTCGCACGCGCCCGTGCCCTTTTATGTCTCGTCGCTCGGCTACGGTGTGTTCGTGGACACGGCGCGGTTTGCGTCATTTTATACCGGGGATGTGGATCCCGTGAGCGAGGGAGCGGGACGCAGCGGTGGTGGCATGAAGACCAGCAGCGCCGGGCTGTATGGTCCGCCGGTCCGGCGCGTGAAAACGATGCTGGTGGACGTGCCGGTGGCCAAGGGGTTGGAAGTGTATGTGTTCGCCGGGCCGACGATGCTCGAGGCGGTCGAGCGCTACAACCTGTTCGCCGGCGGCGGCGCGCTGCCACCGTTGTGGGGGCTGGGCGTCCAGTATCGGGGTTACACCCGATACGGGGAGGCGGAAACGCTCGCCCTGGCGGCTAGCCTTCGCGCCGAGCGCATTCCGTGCGATGTCTGGGGCGTGGAGCCGGGCTGGCAGTCCCATGCCTATTCCTGTTCCTTTGTCTGGGACAAGAAGCGCTTTCCCGATCCGGACGGTTTCGTGCGGAAGATGCAGGCGATGGGATACAAGATGAATTTCTGGGAACATGCCTTCACCCACCCGTCGTCGCCGATTTACGACCGGTTGAAACCGTGGTCGGGAGATGTTCGGGTCTGGGGCGGGCTGGTCCCGGATTTCGCGACGGCGGAGGGCCGGAAGATTTTTCTTCAGCAAAACGTCACGGCGTTGTTCGACCGGAACATCGAGAGCGTGAAGCTGGACGAATGCGATTACCAACCCGGCTCGGCGACGCCGTGGTCGTTTCCACTGGCAACGGCGTTTCCGTCCGGCTTGGACGGTGAGTTGATGCACTCCCTGTTTGGCGTGCTTTACCAGCAAACGCTGTGGCGGCCATTTCAGGAAAAAGGACTGCGCACCTGGGGAATGGTGCGCAACTCCCAGGCGCTGGCGGGGCCATTGCCCTATGTCCTTTACAGCGATTCCTATGACGCCCGGTGCTATGTGCGTGGCTTGCTCAACGCTGGCTTCAGCGGTTTGCTCTGGGACCCGGAGGTGCGAACGGCCGCGTCGGTCGAGGAATTTTACCGCCGGTTGCAAGTCGCCGTCCTTTCGCATGACGCGGTGATCGATTCGTGGTTCATTCCCAACCCACCCTGGGAACAAGTGGACCGCGGCAAAAACGAACGCAACGAATTCATGCCCGACCGCCAGGCGGTGAGCGACATCGTCCGGAAGTTGCTGCAACTGCGGATGCGCTTCATTCCCTACCTCTACTCGGCCTTCCACGAATACCAGGCCACCGGCAAGCCGCCGATTCGCGCGCTGGTGCTGGACTGGCCGGAGGACCCCAAAGCGCGCCAGATGGACGACGAGTTCATGTTCGGCGATTCGGTGCTGGCGGCGCCGATGTTCGCCGGCGAACCCCAACGCCAGGTCTATCTGCCCGCCGGCGAGTGGTATGATTTTTGGACTCACGCCCCGATCCGCGGCGGTCGCACCCTCGAAGCCACCAATGGCATTGAGCAGATTCCCCTGTTCGTGAGGGGCGGCACCCTCCTGCCGCTGGCGCAGCCGGTGGAATTCATCCAGCCCGGCACGTGTTTCGACATCACCGTGAGCAGCGTCGGCAGCCGAGCAACGGACTTCACGCTCTACGAGGATGACGGCGTGACTACCGCTTTTGCCAAGGGCGCGCAGAACCAAATCGTGCTTCACGCCGACGGCGATCAGCATTCCATCCGGCGTCGTGGCCATTACCGCGGCCCGGCTCGCTACCGAATCACCGGTTGGACACGGTTTTGACGCGCGTCCACGTCACGCGCGCACGCAGCCAAATCGGGGACTCCGCGTCCAGTACTGGCGGCGGCTTTGGCGTTGGCCGTCGGATGACGGCTCGACTGGGCGGCTGATTGGGTCCCGTCGATCAGCGGGACCATCCACCACTTTCTTCTCACCTTGATGGGCATTCTGGTCCGCTGCGGCAGCGGGAACAAGGCGAATTGCTGCCGTGCCGACCAGGTTCGAGGTTCGCCACTTCCCGGACAACCCAAGGCCCCGGACCCAGATCGTAATTGCCGACAGGTTTGCGAAAGGACGGAGGGCTCGCAGCCACTGGTTTCGCCGCCGCCACTCCGCCCAGATTCCGTGACCGGCCCTGACAGTCGAACCGCGGGTTGGTTCGAAGTTGCGGTCTGACACGGTCCAGTCCTGACGCCGGCGGGCGGCCCTGACGGATCCTGCGCGGCGGGGTCGGCGGCTGGAGAGCAGAAACGGACTTGATGAAAGTGGCCCTGGCGCTTGGAGGACTCTCAACAAGCCCAAAAAGGCGCACAAAAACCTTGTCACCAGGGGAGTCGTTTGATTGGATAGGGCGTTCGCAGTACCAACAAACGTGATGTCCTTTATTCAATGGGTATGAGGTTGCGTGGTGCCCCGCGCGGTCGCGCGGTCAGACCGGGGGCAGGTTGCGGGATTTGCTCGTTGATAGCCGTGGCGCTGGCCGGCTTGGTGTGCGCCAGTCCCGGGGCGGAAACCCCGGCGGCCGTGCCCCTGAGCCTGGATGAATGTCTGCGCCGGGTCTATGAGTACAACGAGACGATTCAAATCCGGGAGTTGGAATGGGAGGTGAGCCAGAAGAAGGTGAAGGCCGAGCGCGGCATTTTCGAGCCGCAGTTTGTCGGGTCGATCCAACACGTGCAGAACCTGGAGCAGACCACGGCGGAGCAGCGGATCAGCCTGGCGACGGCGATTCTGGACGAGAAGAACAACCTTTACGACAGCGGGGTGGAATTCCTGCTGCCCACGGGTGGCAAGCTCAAGTTCGGCTATTCGCTGCAGCAGCTCAACAACAACCTGCAGCTCCAGTTCGGCCTGGCCCAGGAATACTCGACCTTTGGCGGGGTGACCCTGACCCAACCGTTGCTCAAAGGGGCCGGTTACGCGGCGACGATGGCCGGGATTCGCCTGGCGGCGGGCGAATCGGACCTGGCCTACCAGGATTACCGGCGGCAGTTCATGCTCATCCTGGCCCAGGCGGAGTCGGCGTATTGGGACCTGTATTATTTTCAGGACCTGCAACGGATCCTGGGGGAATCCGCGGGGGTGGCGCGGACGATTCTCAAGGACGACCAGGTGCGGCTCCAGGCCGGCCAATCCTCGGAGCTGGAGGTGTTGGCGGCCGAATCGGGCCTGGCATTGCGCGAGGCCAAGGCCAAGGATGCGCATCATAAGCTGGTCGAGGCGATGAACCGGCTGACGGCGCTATTCTCGGCGGCCGGCGCCTACAGCAACCTGGTGGTCCGGGCGATGGACCGGCCCACCCTGCGGGCGACCGAGCTGGATTATTTCTCGAGCATGGGGACGGCCTTGAAATGGAATCCGGATTACCTGAGCCAACTCCGGCAGGTGACGCAGGCAGACATTCGGCTGGCCTACGCCCACAACCAGCGCTGGCCCCAGGTGGACCTCAAGGCCAGTTACGGCCTCAACGGCCTGGGCGACACGTATGGCAGTTCCTGGTCTCAGCTCCAGACCGCCCATTACGAGAACTGGTCGCTCGGCGTGGAGGTCCACATGCCGCTGGGGGGCGACATCCGCGGCCGCAACGAATTGAGCGCCGCCAAACTGCGCAAGCAGCAGGCCCTCCTGGGCCTCAAGAACGCCGAAGTCCAAATCTCGACGGCATTGGACACGGCGATCAAGCGCACCCAGGGCTTGCGGGACAGCGTGGGCGATTTCCAGAAGGCCGTCGATTACAATCAGCGTCTGCTGGACGCCGAGGTGGCCCGCCTGGCGGTGGGCAAGAGCGACAGCCGCAAAGTCCTGGAGATCGAGGAGGAGCTTTCCGAGGCCAAGCGGGCCCTGCTCGAGAGCCTGGTGGCCTATGAGAAATCCTACCTCGAGTGGGAACTGGGCCGGGGCACGCTGCTGCGCATGCAGAACGTGGACATGACGCAGACGCAACTCCGGGATCGGTTGGTCCAGCGGCTGCATTTGTCGCCCGGGGCGACCGGCCACTTGTTCGCCGAGGCCAAAACCAGCTACGAGAAGCCCGCCCCCGCGCCGGCGCCGGCCGGACCCCTCACCCACCCTGGGCCCACGGCTCCGTAGGACCGCACTGCCGGATCAGGCGGGCCCGAGGCCAGACCACGAATGACCACGAATTATTGCCAACGAATGGGAGGCGCCGCACGGCCTCTCGCCGCGTCGCCGTTCCGCCTTGGGTCCGCTCGCGCCTCCCGGCGGGACTGGAGGCCATTGCTGACGGGGGTGGCAGCGCTACGCCGGCTTTTGTGCCTGGGCTTGCTTGGCGGAGTCTTGGCGCTGGCCCACGCCAGCGACGGCGTCTGGGCGCCGGGACTTACCGAGCCGTATCGTGATGTGACGCTGGCGGCCGAGGTGCCCGGCGTGGTGGCCGCGCGACTGTATCGCGAAGGCGATTTTGTGAAGAAAGGCCAGGTGATCGTCGAGCTGGACAAGCGGCTGGAGGAGCTGGCCGTGCAGCGCCACAAACTGGTGGCCGATCAGCTCAAGACCGACCTGGATGGCACCCGCTATGTCTTCGAGCACGGCAAATCGGTCAGCGCCGAGGACCTGGCCAAGAAGGAAGTCGAGTACCGTGTAGCGGTGGTGGATTACCAGACCGCGGAGGTCGAGCTGCGCAAGCGCCAGGTCCGCGCCCCGATGGACGGTTACATCACCGAGTTTCTCGTCCAGGTCGGTGAATCGCGCAAGGCACAGGATGCGGTGGTACGGATGGCGGAGACTCGCCGGTGCTACTTCATCAGCAACGTGGACGCCAAGCTGGGCGCGGAATTGCGGGTCGGCCAGGCCGTGCCGCTGGAGATCGACGGCAGCCACGGGCCCGTGGCGTTCGAGGGCAAGATCGTGTTTGTGTCGCCGGTCGTGGACCCGGCCAGCGGGTTGCTGCGGGTCAAGGCCTTGTTCGAGAATCCGGATGGAAAGATTCGTCCCGGCGTCGCCGGCCGCATCAAGCTGGAAGGGAAACCCGATGTCAACTGAGGGGCGTGAGAACGGTGACGGGGTGCGGGCCGCCTCGGGTGAGCTGGGACGATTGCGGCGTTTTGCCGGGCCGCCGAACGAGTTCTGGCCGGCATTCCTGGCGGCGACGGCGGGTCTGACCGGCGCCCGACAGGTCGTCCTGCTGCTCAAGAGCGGTCCCACGGCGGCCGAATGGAAGAAGTTGAGCCAATGGTCGGCGGACGGATCGCCGGATCGATACTCGGTGGCGTTTGGCCAACAACTGGCTTCCTGGGCGGATCGCGGGGCCAAGACCGGCGGGGTGGTGGAGACCCTGGACGGGGTCGCCGGGCCGGACGCGCGGCATTTTGCGCTGGCGACCAGCCTGCAGTTGCCCAAGGCGGACGACAATTGCGTGGTGGCATTGCTGCTCAGCGGTGTATCCGCGGCGCAGGCCCGCGAGGCCCTGCTGCGCATCCAACTGGTCGCCGACACG
>JAGWYX010000888.1 GCA_018969165.1 Verrucomicrobiota bacterium | reverse complement strand
GCAGCTTCAAAATCAAGCCGCTGCGAGTCACAGACTCGCGCTCCAACCGCAAATTCGGACACTGCCGGCCGGCGCCGGGCCAGCCGTGACCGCGCGGGAGATGAAGGAGGCAGGGCTCGGACGGATCCTGGCGGGAGAGCGTTGACCGCCTCCCGGCGGTGCCACTACCATGTCCGGCATTTATGAGTGAATTGTCTGCAGCTCAGCGCCCCGGCCAGCCTGACCCCGCGACGGGACCGGCCCGCGGGGACGGGCGCGGCGCGGCGCAATTGCGTCTGGTGCGATTCCAGAATCACATCGCGCCTTATGCCACCGGCTCGACGCTCATCGAGTGGGGCCAAACCCGGGTGATTTGCGGGGTCACAATCGACGACACCGTGCCGCGCTGGATGAAGGAGCAGAACGTCACCGGGGGCTGGATCACGGCCGAGTACGCGATGCTGCCCTACTCGACACTCCAGCGCAAACCCCGGGACATCAGCAAAGGCAAGATCGACGGGCGTTCGCAGGAAATCCAGCGGCTGATCGGCCGGGCCATGCGGGCGGCCGTCGATCTGGACCGCATCGGCGCGCGCACCATCTGGATCGATTGCGACGTGCTGCAAGCCGATGGCGGCACACGTACGGCGGCCATCACCGGCGCTTACGTCGCCCTGGCCCTGGCCGTCAAACGGTTGCTGGCCGAGCAGAAACTCGAGGTCAATCCCCTCCGCCACGCCGTGGCGGCGGTCAGTGTCGGGATCGTCCGGCAGGCCGCGTTGCTGGACCTGTGCTACCAGGAGGACGTGGCGGCGCAGGTGGACATGAACCTGGTGATGACCGCCGCCGGCGAATTCATCGAGTTGCAAGGCACCGGCGAGGAGGCGACGTTCACCGACGCGCAATTGGCGGCGATGTTGGCGTTGGGCCGAACCGGCGTGCAGGAACTGTTCGCCCTGCAAGCGGCCGCACTGGGCACCTCGAGCCCCGCTCCGTGAGCGCGAGTCCCGGTCGGCCGCCCGTTACCGCTTCGACGATGAATCCTCCCACCCGATTGCTGCTGGTCCGCCACGGCGAAGTGGAGGAACGCTACCGGCAGGTCTTCGGCGGTCGCATCGACATGGGATTGTCGGCGCACGGTCACGCCCAGGCCCGGATCCTGGCCGATCACCTGGGCCGCCAGCCGGTCCAGGCCATCTACGCCAGCCCGATGAAGCGGGCCCAACTGACCCTGGCGCCCTTCATCGAGCGGCACCCGGTGCGACCGGTGATCCTGCCGGAATTACGCGAAGTGGACTTTGGCGCGTGGACCGGCTGCACCTGGCAGGAAGTGCGGGACCGCTTCCACGTGCACGCCTTCGACTGGTTGGAGAAACTCGAGGCCAACGCCATCCCCGAGGCCGAGCCCGTCGCACAATTCCGCGACCGCGTCGCCGACAGCCTGGGCCGGGTGTTGCGCGAAAGCGCCGGCGGCTGCGCGGCAGTGGTGGCGCACGGCGGCGTCATCCGGATGCTGCTGGCGTTGCTGCTTGATTTGCCGCTCCGCAAGATGGCCAGCTTCGAGATCGCCTACGCAAGCCTGACGCGCGTGGACCATCGCCCCGGCCGCGTCGAGGTCCAATTCCTCAATCGAGTCCTTGAATCCTGAGCGGAAGAACCACACGCAATCGCCAGGACGACCCGGAGTCGGTCGGGAGAGCGCCGCGCTCAGGCAACCGAGGGTGAAGTCCGATCGGCTGTGGCAAATCTCGGTAACCACCTCCAGCCAGGCCGAGGAAGCCGTGGCGGCCTTGCTGGAGCGTGTATTTCGCCAGCCGGCAACCACCTATTCGCCCGCCGACAGCACCCGCTGTCGGGTCACGGTCTTTTTGGCCGATCAACTCGCCTGGAGCCCGCATCGGCGCGTCGCACTCCGGACCGGTTTGGACCACCTCCGGCGCTTCGGCCTGGAACCGGGCCCGGCGCGGATCGGCGTCAGGCGGATTCGTCGCGCCGCCTGGATGGATTCCTGGCGCCGGCATTTCCGGCCGCTGGCAGTCGGTCGGCGCCTGCTGATCCGGCCGACGTGGAGCCGGCGTCGGGCCCGGCCGGACCAGGCGGTCGTCGTGCTGGACCCCGGTCTAAGCTTCGGGACCGGTCAGCATCCGACCACCGCATTTTGTCTCCGGCAATTGGTCGCCTGGCGAAAACGGGGTGGCCGGCAATCGCTGCTGGATGTTGGCACTGGGTCGGGCATTTTGGCCATTGCGGCCGCCAAGCTCGGGTATTCACCGGTCCAAGGCTGGGACAACGAC
>JAGWYX010000887.1 GCA_018969165.1 Verrucomicrobiota bacterium | reverse complement strand
GATGGTCCTGACGTTCTTCGCGTATTCCTTCCGCTCCTCCCCGTTCAACTTGGTGGAGGCAGCGGCTACGACCGCCACCTCCGCCGCTGGGGCCGCGCTCGACGAGCCCCGTTACGAGAATGTTGCCGGCCGGCAACATCCCGCTTCAGCGCTTGCGTGACGTATTTAGCGTCCGAAACGGTTACACGCGCAAGGCTGAACTGAGCCCGCTGAACTGAACCCGTCACCCGACGAGATGGCCACCACCCTGGACGTCTTGGTCCCATGTCGTTGACATCTCAAGCCACCAACAGGACTGAAAACGAATCCTTCAGGCGAGGTTGACCGCCGCAGGTCGCCTGCGTTAGACCGTTCGGATGCAAAAACGCCGGCCACGCCCGAAAGCCACGGGCATCATCCTCCTCAAGGAATTGCGGAGGCACGAGTGGATTTTCCAGTTCCCACGGCTGACCGAGGAAGTGGACGACCGCCTGGACGCGGCCATTGACTGGATGCGATGTAACGTGCGGATGGCCAAGGGCGGCTTCCGGGACTTGATCCGCGAATATCCCGAGCACCTCGACGCCTACCATCACCTGGCTCTGACCTGGTACCGCCAGGGTCGAATGGCCAGGGCAGCGGAGGCGTGGCGGGACGGCGTCAAGCTGGCGCTCAAGCTTTTTCCCGCCAGGTTTTCGATGAAACGGGATCGGCTGCTCTGGGGTTTTATCGAGAACCGACCGTTCCTGCGTTTGTACCATGGATACGGGATCGCGCTCCTGCGACGAGGACAGCCGGAACCGGCGCTGGAGGTGTTCAACAATCTTCTGAGCTTAAACCCGAACGACAACCAAGGGGTGCGGGCCATGGTGGTGGAGGCCAATTTCGAGCTTGGGCGCAGCCAGGCCGTGTTGGACTTATGCGACCGTTACCCTCACGATGGACTGGAGCAACTGATGTTCGGCCGGCCGCTCGCCTTCTTCCAGTTGGGCAGGTTGAAGGAGGCATCGCGGGCTTTTCGGCGGGCGGCTAAAAGTTGGCCGTTGATCGCACGGGAATTGGTGAAGACGCGGCACCCCCGCCGGAGCCACTGGGATGCGGACGAACGAGTCGCTCTCGGTAGCGAGGACCAAGCCTACGCGTACTGGCGGGAGCACGGCAAATTCTGGCGGAACACTCCAGGCGCGCTCACCTTCGCACGGACCATTCTTGGGTGCTGAGGAGACCCAGTGCGGATGGGCGGCCGGCTTCCAGCACGCTGTCGGCGAACACGACGAGTGATTGCTAGGTTCAAATCTCACCGCCCCGACCACTTTTTCTGATTGGGCAAGCCCTTGGATTCCGGCCGGGGACTTGGTCCGGTCGCCGGCGAGTCTCTCCGACGTGGGGCACGGACCTGGAGGGAGGCGCCGGGACGCGGCCTACCGCCGCCGGCGGCGCTTGGCCACGTTGAGTTCGGCCAGCGAGTGGGCCAAGGCGGCGGTGACGGCGGCCGTTTCCTCGTCGCTGAGCTTTTCGTGGAGGCGGACCTCGGCGCGCTTGCGGGCCTCCTCGGCCCGCGCCTCGTCGATGTCCTCGGCCTTGATCGCCATGTCGGTGAGGATGGCCACATGGTCGGCCGTGATTTCGGCAAAGCCGTCGCCAACGGCCAGGAAGTAATCCTGGCCTTCCTTGCGCACCGCCACTTCGCCGGAGACGATCTGGGTCATCAACGGGACGTGCTGCGGGTAGATGCCCATCTCGCCCTCGACCCCCGGCAATGTGACCATCTCGACCTGCTCGGAATAGATCTTGGCTTCCGGGGTGACGATTTCGAGTTTCAAGGTGTGGGCCATATAGTTTCCGGCGCTGGGCGGGCGATTGCTTTCACGTTTTAAACTTCACGCGTCACGCCATCACCCTTCCTTGATCTCCTCGATGCCGCCTTTCATGTAAAAGTTGCCTTCGCCGACCTCGTCGTGCTTGCCTTCGAGGATTTCCTTGAATCCGCGGACGGTATCGGCGACGGCGACCTGTTTGCCGGGCCGGCCGGTGAATACCTCGGCGACGCTGAAGGGTTGGCTGAGGAACCGCTGAATCTTGCGCGCGCGGTACACGGTGAGTTTGTCGTCGGGAGAGAGTTCGTCCATGCCCAGGATCGCGATGATATCCTGCAAATCCTTGTAGCGCTGGAGCACTTTTTGCACGCCGCGGGCGACCTCGTAATGTTCCTGGCCGACGATCTCGGGCGTCAGCGCGCGCGAGGTCGAGGCCAGGGGATCGACGGCGGGATAAATGCCCAACTCGGCAATCGAA